>JAAXUL010000562.1 GCA_013336035.1 Chloroflexales bacterium | reverse complement strand
ACGGCGAGCGGGGCGAGCGCCGCCTCAGCCTGGCAGTCGGACGGCACCATCGGCGTCAGCTGCGCTACGAGCGTTTGGAGTGCCTCGGCAGGCGGCAGCAGCCGCAGCTGCTCCAGCATCGCCACCTGCTCAGAGGGAATCCAGGGCACCTGCTCGTTAGGCGCAGGCGTGCCGATCACCACCGCTCGATCGACGAGCTCGGGCCAGCGCGCCGCGAGCGCCAGCGCCACCCGCCCACCGGCTGACCAGCCGGCCACCCCTACTGGCCCATCAGCCCGCTCACCGATCAGCGCCGCCAGATCATCGGCGCTGTCAGCTATCGAAGGCCAGATCCCATTCGACGGCGGGTCAGAGTGGCCATATCCGGGTCGGTCGCTTGCCAGCAGCGTGATCTCCCGCGCCCGTGTCGCCTCGGGGTCAGGGTCGAGAGTACCGCTACCGGGCGCGGCGTGGCAAAACACGATCAGCTTGCCGCCGCCTCCAGCCAGCATATGGACTGCTACTCGGCGCCCACCTGGCCGCGTGATGAACGTGATGCCATCGTCCATGATTGCCCCTGCTATAGAAAGCCACGAGACCAGATCGGATAGGGGAGGGACAGGATACGCCGCCCCTCTACGCCAGACACCTAGAGGAGAGGTGTCCCACTTACCCCTCAGGAACCACTGCGACCGCCTCGAGCTCAACCAGTAGCGCAGGTATTTGACGCCATACTGCCCCTGCACCCGCAGGTCGGCCCGGTGGGCCTGCGCGACGGCATCTTCGGTCAAGCCCTGAATGCGGGCGTGGATATCCATGTACAGGGGCATGCGCTCCTCCTTCTGGCGCTGCGCTCGCGGAGCGTGTGCGCGCTCCTCGAATGGCTTCCAACTGTGCGTACAATAGCGGCCTGGTGCCGCCCGTGGTATCTACCAGACGGTAGACCGGCCGGTAGAGCAGGGGATGCAGCCCCGAGCACGGGCCATCACCCTCATAGATGCAGTAAACCACTGCGCCTATGGGGGTGATGGGCAGCCTGGGGGAGACTCTGGTTGCTGAACGGGGAGTGGGCCGAGGGCGCGGTTCAGTGCGGCAGCAAACCCAGCGTCTGGGCGCGCACAATCGCCGGGTGCGGTTCGCCACCTCCAGCTTGCGGTAGATGTTGAGGGTGTGGGTTTTGACCGTGCCCGCGCCGATGATGAGCTGCTCGGCGATCTGCGGGTTGGTCTTGCCGGTGGCGATCAGGCCGAGGATCTCGCGCTCGCGGGCGGTCAGCAGGAAGTGCTCGGCCGGCTCGGCATCAGCCACGGCGCAAAACTGCTGGCGGAGGTAGCTGGCGATCGCCTCCAGGCTGAGCGCCTTCCCGCGCTCCCACGGCGCCTGGTACAGCGACGGCTCCAGCGTCGCCTCGAGCTCGGCCCGCAGTCGCTCGAGCAGTGGCCACTGGCGCGCCCACCCCACGCCGCTCTCGGGGGAGGCCGCCACCCAGCCAAGCAGCGCAACCGCGTTCGCGGCGTCGCTCCTGGCGAGGGCATAGGCCGCGCAGGGGACGACCCAGGCGAAGGTCGCGATGTGGATGGTGGGCGCGGTGAGCCGCAGCGCGCTCTGGATGGTGGCACGGACCTCGGTCGGGCGACCAAGCCCACACGACAGCGCGGCGTCGGCCCAGGAGATGAGCTGAAAGCCCATCGCGTTCACGCTGTGGCGCTTCGAGAGCTCGCTGATGCGCACCGCCTCCGCGTACTCCTCGCGGAGACAGGCCAGGAGCGCCAGCAGCGCGAGGCTATACGGCTGCACGACCAGCAGGAGGATGTCCTTCGTCTCGCTCACCGAGCGATCGGCGTAGTTCTGGGCGGCGCTGTAGTCGCCCTGACAAAAGGCTCGCAGGCTCAGGAGGCTAAGGGCGTGCGAGATCTGGCAGACCTGGCCGGTGTCGCGCGCGTATTGCAGCGCCTCAGCGCCGTACTCGTTGCTGGTGACGTAGTCGCCGTTGAGGATGTAGTCCGAGCCGAGGTTATACAGGCAGCTGAAGAGCGCGAAGCGGTTCTGCATCGGCCGGGCCAGCTCCAGGCTCTGCTCGGTGTAGGCGATCTCCTTGTCGGGGTCGTTGAGAGCGGCGTAGAGATAGCCCAGGCGGCTCAGCACCCAGCAGACGTAGTACGGCTCGCCCAGCGCCTCGAACAGCACCTTGCTCATCTCCAGATGTGGCACTGCCTCAGCGGGGCGTCGCATGCCCATCAGCGCGTAGGCGGCCATCAGGTGGCAGAAGGCGACCTCGAAGTCGTCAGCCGCTGCGCTGGCAATCACGAGCGCCCGCTCGAGGCTCGTCAGGGCCTCCTGGTAGTCGGCCTCGCTCTGCAACCACCAGTGCAGCGAGCCCCAGCGGCGCGCGAGCAGCCGGCCCAGCAGGCGCTGGTCGGCGATGGGCCGGGCCAGCGTCTGCTGGAAGATGGTGATCGTCTCCACGTGGCGGCTGCCCAGGAATCCGAAGAGGTAGAGCGGATTGAGCATCAGGTGGAGGTTGGTAGTCTGGCCATGCTGGACCGACCAGTCCCAGGCGAGACGGACGTTCTCGACGTCACGTTCGATCGCCCGCATCGTCTCGAGCTGCTGCGGCTGCTTGAGCGCCGCCTCGTACCGGTGCATGAGCTCGGCGAAGGAGCGGCTGTGGCTGGCCTGGGTCTCCACGGTCCCGCCGAGGGCCTCCAGCTGTTCGGCCCCATACTGGCGCAGCAGCTCGTGGATGTCGAAGCGGTCGTTGGCCCCACGCAGCAGGAGCGACTTCTCCACCAGGGCGGCCAGGTCGGCGAACGAGGCGCCCGCGACCTCCCTGGCCGCAGCGGCGGTGAAGCCGCCGCGAAAGACGGACAGTCTGGCGAAGGTCAGGCGCTCGCTGTCGGTGAGCAGCTCCCAGGACTGGTCGAAGACGGCGCGCAGGCTGCGGTGGCGCGCCTCGACATTGCGCGTCGTCGTCGACAGCATATCGAGGTTGTGCTGCATCGCCTGCGCAACCTGAGTTGTATGCAGCCCCTTGAGCCACGAGGCGGCGAGCTCGATCGCCAGTGGCAGACCCGCCGTCATCCTGCAGATGTGGATCACCGCCTCGTGCTCCGCAGCCAGATCGAACATGGGCTGGAAGCGTCGCGCGTGGGAGCAGAAGAGCTGGACCGCCTCGTACTCCTCGATCTGTGTCGAGTAGACGCTCGGGGGCGTGGACAGCCCCTGGAGGGGGTACAGCCACTCTTCCTGCAGATGTAGGGCCTCCCGCGAGGTGGCGAGAATGGTGACGCCTGGGGCGTCGGCGAGCAGGCTGCTGATGATCGGGACCGCGTCAAGCAGGTGTTCGAGGTTATCGAGGATCAAGAGCAGGTGCTTATCGACGAGGAAGGCGAGCAGCTGCTGGTAGGGATCATCCTCGCCGTAGAACAGGACGCCGAGCGCCTGGGCGAGGGCAGAGACGAGCAGCTCGGCGCGCGGGATAGGCTGGAGCGCCACGAACACCGTGCCGTGGGCGAACTGGCTAGCGACGCTCGCCGCCGCCTCGCTCGCCAGCCGTGTCTTGCCGCTGCCGCCAAGGCCGGTGATGGTCAACAGCCGACAGTCGGGTCGGAGCAGGCGCACGGTAAGCTCTGCCTGTTCCTTTGTGCGACCGACAAAGAGTGTCGGACGGCCAAGGACATGCTGATCGACCATCGCAGGTACTCCGCGTCGAGAAATTTCGTTTCCACGTAGTATACCTGCTCAGCGCCAAAAAAGAACCCCCAACAGGGGTCTGGAGAGAGCGCCAGGGTAGGCCAAGACCTCCCTGGCGCTCCCGATGCACAGTATGCGCCACCGCCGGACCAGGCGTTAGTGATGCCCCGCGGGCATCGAGGCGTCGGCGACGAAGTCCTCGCATGACACGCGCGGGTTCCAGTCGGCGAAGATACCGGCGGGATTGCGCTTCCAGGCCCACACGTGCAGCTCGTAGAAGGCGGGCAGGCCATAGCGGTTGGGGGCGCTCACGTAGTTAAACAGCTGCCCCATCAGCACAGGAGGCGTCTGATGGCTGGCGTGCCAATCCTCGGCCATCACGACGTACTCGACGCCCATGAGCTGGAGCTTGCCATCCTTGGGCTCGTACAACAGCACCTCGGGCGTCGCCACGTCGAGCGCCCCATCGGCGGCCAGGGGGCCATTGGCGTAGTGGGCGCCCATCGCTCCCTCCTGCGGCCCGCTCGCACAGCCGTGGAGCAGGCTGTAGCCGACCGCCCTGGCCGCCTCCACATCCTTGAACTGCACCGTTGCCTGGCGTACCGCCTCGGCAAAGGTCCCCGTCGGCCTCTCGCTGCTCGTGTTTGCCGTGGCGATCGCGGTGCCCACGCTGAGCGTCAGGGCAGTAAGGACGATCAAGATCAGGTAGTTCTTTCTCACGGTCTGGCTCCTTCTCGCTTCGTAGCGATGACGGTCCTTGATGGCCCTGAGAGACGCGGGATGGGGAAGGCCGAAGCGCGCGTCGATAGCGAGCACTTCGGCCTTCCAGGGCTGGACGCCCTCAGGCTCGTCGTGGCGGTCCTTAGCTGTCGGCGGTGGTCGGGTCGATGATCGCCTTGACCTCTTTGATCATCGCGACGGGGAAGCCGCCGCGCTGGGCGTGCTCGCGCACCGTCGCCTCGTCCGGCGCGATATGGACGCAGTAGAGCTTGTCGCCGGCCACGTAGGTCTGCAGCCAGTGGTAGGGCTCGTCCATCTCGGCGAGGGCGCGGTTGCTCGTGACCGCGATGTTCTGAAGTTCCTCGGCCGTCAGACGGGAGGCGCCGGGCACGTCACGCTCGATCAGATACTTCGGCATGTCCTGTTCCTTATCATTGGTAGAGCCTCTTTATCAGCACCGGGCTGGTGGTTCCGGCTCGGCTTGCTGACGTGCTCAGGATAGCAATCCGCGGCTGAACGAGGTATCTACCAAATGGAAGATGCGGTGGTAGATTGGCGCCCGATGGGGTTCAGGCCGCCGCCAGACGCCATAAATCACGCTGGCGCCGCCTGGGCGCCCTGGGAGGGAGGCGAATGGCGCTGGAAAGCTCAAGGTTAGCGAACGGGAATGCGCCTGAGTGTTGATAAAGTCGCCCGCAAGGCTTCGTACGCGATACCTGCAATCTTTGCGCCCTAGAAGCATGGCATCAGAATGCGATCGTGCCTTCGTTCACAAGTCTTTCACAGGCGGCTGGCGAGTATTTCAACGGGCAGGCGCGCTCTGATGCATCAGAGCGCTGAGGCATCCGTACCTGCACCTCGCCGCGGAAGTCCATCGGCCCCTCCGCCGTCGTCGGCGTGAGCTGCCCGCCGTTCACGGCGATTGGCCGGCGCGCCGCTCAACAGTCCAGGCATCACCCGCGCTGCCAGAGGAGATTGGATACGCGCTCGGGTCGAAGTAACGGTCGCGAAGCGGCGCCAGGTCAGGTCTACGGGGGGCGGCCAATCGCATCGCTACGCTCACATTGCCCTGTTCCGCCGTTCGAGGTGCTGGCCCGGAGCGATGGGCACCGTCGCAGGTTGTCTGGTCTTCATTCCAAACTTATGATTCGCGCATTTGGGGTGCCAAGTTCCGGCGGGGGTGTGCTACCCTGGCCGCATGACACCACCAGAGCTGACCGTCACCACCGAGCAGGTCAATAGCCTGCCGCTGCTGCTCGGCCTCC
>JAAXUL010001401.1 GCA_013336035.1 Chloroflexales bacterium | reverse complement strand
ACACCGCCCGCCGGGCCTGGGGGTCCAGGGCGCTGGTCGGCTCGTCGAGCAGCACGACCTGGGGGTCATTGACCAGGGCGAGGGCCAGGGCCAGGCGCTGCTGCTGGCCGCCCGAGAGCTTGCGCGGGCGCACGCCAGCCTTCTCGCCCAGGCCGAAGCGGCGCAGCAGCGCCAGCGCCTCGCCGCGCGATGGGTAGCGATCGTAGAGCGCGGCGTAGAGCCTGACCAGCTCCAGGCTCGTCAGCTCGGCGAAGAGGGTGGAGCGCTGGAGCTGCACGCCGAGCAGCGCCTTGACGGTCGCCGCGGCCGCGCCGACGTCGTGGCCAGCGACGGTCACCAGACCGGCACTGGGGCGGACGAGGCCGGTGATGCAGGCCAGGGTGCTGGACTTGCCCGCGCCGTTGGGGCCGAGCATCCCGAACACCTCGCCCCGGCCGACCGTGAGGCTCAGCCCGCGGACAGCGTGGAGCGGGCCGTAGCGCACCTCCAGGTCCCGTATCACAATCTGCGGCTGCTCCATCGGCTCCTCCTGCGGCTCAAACGGCAACTACCCGTAGCATAGGGCAGGAGCCCAACGAGCTCAAGTGCGGGTGGTCATCACCCGTGTGGTGACGATCGTCATCCGTCGGCACGCGTGGGTCAGGCGCGTCTGGGGTGCGCTCGTCGCGGCGGGACAGCGTAGCGCGCGAGGTAGGCGAGTATGCTACAATACCCTTACAGCACGCGATTGCAGCTCAGCTAGGGGTCGTTCATCGTTCAGGGTGGCGCCTGCCATCCAAGACGAGGGCGTAGCGATGCGTGAGCAGCGACACCCGTGGCCCGGTGGAGCCCAGATGCTCCGGATGCTCCTCGCCACCGGCGCTCCCCTCATCGTCGCCGGCGTCATCTGGCTCCGCGCAGGCCCAGCTCCAGCGCCTACCGGAAGCCAGGCGCAGACCGTCCTGGCTGACGATGTCCGTGTGACGCTGCAGCTCGACGGTGCCACCGTTGGCCCGCGCGTCATCGAGGTGCTCACCCAGGATCTGGCGGGGCGGCCAGTCGATGTGCAGACGGTGCGCCTGCGTTTCACGATGACCGATATGGAGATGCCAGCCGTCGAGATTGAAGCGTGGCCGATCGGCCGTGGGCACTTCCAGGCCCAGGGTTCATTCTTTACGATGGCGGGGCGCTGGACGGTTGTCGCTACCGTCGCCCGGAAAGCCCAGGCGCCGCTTTCCGCCACGTTCGTGGTCCCGATCGCTGAATCGAGCGCGGTCAGCCGCCTGCGCAATCCCCTCCGCCCCGACCCGTCAACGCTGGCTTCCGGCCGGCAGCTCTACCAGACCAACTGTGCGGCCTGTCATGGGACGTCCGGCCAGGGTGATGGGCCACTGGCGGCGAGTCTTCGTCCGGCTCCAGCCGCATTCACCGAGCATATGGTGCTCGGCAAGCACAACGATGACCAGATCTACGCCTGGATCCGCGACGGCTTCCCCAACTCCGCCATGCCCGCCTGGGGCAAGCGGCTGACCGAGGAGCAGATCTGGCAGCTGGTCACCTACCTGCGGACCTTCGCCCCACAGGCGACACCGACGGTGCAGGGCAACACAGCGCAAGGCACGACTGTCCCACCGACTGCCCCGCCAGCAACGGGCATTCCCGTCGTCGCAGAGCCGCTGCCACCGCTGATCTTCACCCGGGCCGGCAATCTCTGGCGCAGCGATGGGCGGAGCGACCCACCGCGGCAGCTGACCCGGCTCGAGCCAGGCAGCTACGCGCAGTACCCGGTGCTCTCGCCGGACGGCGGCCGGATCGCCTTTATAATCACCTCCCAGGGCCCTCTTGGCGAGGAGGAATGGCCGCAACTGAACCCGGACACTCGCCTCGCCGTGATACGCGCCGATGGCTCTGACCTGCAGGTGCTCTGGGACCCGGAGCGCGGCGTGCTGGGGCAGCCTGCCTGGGCGCCGGACGGGCAGGCGGCGCATGTCGCGTTCGCCGATGTCCTCTCGCCGCCCAACGCGCCAGTCGCCGACCGACGGTTCCAGATTGTGCGGGTTGACCTCGCCACCGGCGCGCGAACGGTGGCGCTCGAGGAGGCCTACGACCTCTCGTTCTCACGTGACGGCCAACAGATGGTCTTTCTCCGCTGGAACAAGGAGCTCGCCGCATTCACCCTG
>JAAXUL010001400.1 GCA_013336035.1 Chloroflexales bacterium | reverse complement strand
CCGATCTGGCCTGTGACGGTGTAGACGACCGAGCCGTTTACCGGGAAGGCGCCCAGGGTCTGGTTGAGGTTCCCCGTGCCGCTAGCTGCTCCACAGGCCGCTCCGCCTGCTCCGACGCATGTCCAGGTCCAGCTGACGCCGCTGAGCGGCGTCGGGAAGACGTTAGTGATCACCGCGCCATCGGCGCTGCTCGGGCCGAGGTTGCGCGCCGTGATCGTGTAGGTGACCTGGTTCACGAACTGGATCTGGTAGGTCTGTGAGATCGCGAGGTCGGGCCCGATGATCACCTGGGATACGACCGGCGAGGTGCTGGAGCCGTAGATATTATCGCCCTCGTAGACCGCGGTGATGGGGTGGGTGCCATTGGTGAGCGCCGAGGTGGTGAGCTGGGCCTGCCCGGACGCGTTCAGCGTAGCGGTGCCGATAGTTGTCGTGCCGTCCTTGAATGTGACGGTGCCGGTGGGCGTGACCTGGCTGCCGCTCACCGTCGTGGAAAAGGTCACCGCCTGCCCTTCGGGCGCCGGGTTGAGCGAGGAGGTCAGGGTGGCGGCCGAGGCCTGGGCGCCGCCGACGGTCAGGCTGCGGATCTCGTGGTAGTTCGTCGATCCGCCGGTGGCGCCCGAGAAGCCCATCTTAAAGGTTGCGGGTGTCGCCGCCTGCCCGGGCACCGTCGACAGGTCGAACCCTGAGATCACGTTCTCGAACCCCGAGCCAAAGTCGATCGCAACCGTGATCACCTGGTTGAGAATGGTGATGCGGACCTTGCGCGGGCTGCTGCGCGCGACGTCATCGATGCTCCTGGGGCTCAGGGGGGCCTTGGCCAGCAGCTTGAAGTCGCCGACGGTGGCTAGGCTTCCCGAGCCGCGGATCGACACAGTGTCGGGGGAGACCGAGCAGGGGATGTTGCAGCCGCCCGTCTCGGCGGCGGCGTAGTTGCCAAACTCGTCGAAGCCGATCCCGATATAGCCGTTGGTCACGCCGGGCTCAGTGGGGATGGGGGGGAGCGTGCGCTGCGCGTAGCCCAGCGCTCCGCCGGGCGCGCCGACGGTCGGGGTAGCGGTAGCGCCGTCGATCAGGTAGAAGCTGAAGCCGTCGGCCCCCGTGCCGCCATAGGTCGCGTACTCGAAGGAGACCTGGATGCCGTCGGAGGACGAGAAGGCCTGGTTATAGATGGCCGAGCCTGCTATCTCGTTGGTGGCGTCCGTAAGGCGCAGCCAGCCATCGCCGACAGGGTCGATCGTGCCGTTGCCTGTTAGCGCCGCGCTGCCTTGTAATGTCCAATTGGGCGCAGTCGCATTCTTGAATGTTTCGGTGATTGTGACGGTGACTGCCTGAGCAGGCCTTGGCGGCGTGGCGATCAGGGTTGTTAGCACCACCGCAGCCATGGCGAAGATCAGGAGTAGAGGGCGCGTCGTGTGCCTTCGGTCGTGCATGGCTCCTCCTTTAAAGGGTAAAAAAGGTCTACGAGAAAGAATATACTAGAGAATGTAGTTATTAAGGGAGGCTACGTTTCTAACCTGCGATTGCAAGGATGTGCTACGGGAGCGGTAGGTCACAGATATGGCTGTATTATAATCAAGATGCTAGTACTTTGGATAAATAAATAGTAACTGGCGGAACGAATAAGCACGGTGTGCCGCGCCCATACGTTCCGCCAGATCCGGCAGGCTCAGTGCGCTGTGCTGCTAGAGTGTGATCAGCCCCTGGCGTGCGCCGATGCTGACGGCCTCGGTGCGCGAGGCGGCGCCCAGCTTGGCGAAGATCGACGCGATGTGGAACTTGACCGTGTGCTCGCTGATCTGCAGACGCAGGGCGATCTGCTTGTTAGGTAGGCCCTGGCTCAGAAGGGCCAGCACCTCGCCCTCGCGGGCGGTGAGCGGCTCGGCCGGCGGCTCGCCCGTCGCCCGGGGTGCCAGCTGCTCGGCGAGCTGCCTGGGCACGGCGACATAGCCTTGAGCCGCGGCGCCCACAGCGGCCCGCAGCTCTTCGGGCCCCGCGTCGGGCAGGGCTACGGCCCAGCCGCGCAGGGGCAGCGTACGCAGTATAGATGGCAGGCGCGGGTCGTCGCTGAGCGCCACCATGGCCGCGCCCTCGTCGCCGCCCATAGCCCGCCCGGCGGCCGCCGGGTCGTCACCCGCCACTAGCACCACATCGGCGGC
>JAAXUL010000069.1 GCA_013336035.1 Chloroflexales bacterium | reverse complement strand
CAGCGCCAGAACTCCTGGCGGCCATCGCGCTCGCGCGCGACGGTGCTCTGGGCGCCGCTGGTCTGGGGGATGCTCAGGTCGCGCTGGGCCGCGATCTTCGACTCGCCGGGGGCGAAGAGGTTGACGGCGTAGCGGTGCCGCGCCAGCAGATCGCTGCCCCGGTACTCCTCGACCGTGTAGATGCCCAGGCCGTCGGTGCCGGCGTAGATCGCCTGGCCGTCCTGGATCTGCACCTCGTCGCCCGCGCTGCTGACCGTCGTGCCATCGGGGCGGGTCACGCGCACCTCGCTGATTGTCTCGTCGACCTGGAGGGCCAGGGGCTGGCCGGGCAGGAGCTGCGCGGCCTCGGCGCCGCTGCCGGGCGCCAGGAAGTTCATCAGGTTCGAGAGCAGCAGCGGGAAGGCCACCTGGAGCGGCAGGTCCGAGTTGTGCAGGTCGAAGGCCAGCACGGCGACGCGCCGGCCCTCGCGCTCACCGACCACCAGCAGCGGGCCGCCGTCGCCGTCGACCACCGTGCGGCCCCAGCTGCCGGGCACGACGCGGGCGGCCTTCAGCACGCTCACCTCGCTCAGGCTGATATTGCGCAGGATGGGGTCCTCGCCGCCGACCGGGCGCACCGCGGGGAACTCGACCTCGCCCGTGACCGAGAAGAGCTCGGTCGAGCGCACGGGGCCGATAAAGAGCAGGTTGCCCGGCGGCAGGGTGGGCGGGACCACGCCGTCGAGGATGGTCACAGGCACCTGAGCCACCGTCTCGGTGAAGCTGGCCGTGCTGCTCGGCACCGTGGTGACCTTGATCCCAGGCAGCAGGGCTAGCCCGGTCTCGAGGAAGCGGTTGCCGCCGGTGACCAGGCGCACATTGAGGGCGTCGCCGAGGGCGCTGACGGCGTAGGCCCGGTCGTCGAGGGGCAGGGCGTCGGCGCCGTCGAGGCGGGCCTCGACCACCTGGACCTGGGCGGGGATCTCGACCACGATGCTCTGATCGCGGCCCGGGTCGAGGCTGAGGTTGTAGGCGTTAAAGATCGACCCATCCAGGTAGATGTCGAGGCGCCGGCTGACGACCTCGCCGCCGTAGTTGGTGGCCTGCACGAAGAGGGTCTGTCCGGCGGTCGCGGGCTGCAGGGCGATGGCGCTGACGGCCACATTCTCGGCGCCGCGCCCGATCGGGAAGTAGCTGACCCGGGCGGGCATGCGCAGGTCGGTCGGCAGGCTGACGTTGCCGTCCGAGATGATCGCCACCTCGCTGTCAGCCTCGCGGGCGGCCAGGGCGGCGGCCAGGGTGAGGGCCTGCGAGAGGTCGGAGCCGCCGCCGTTGGAGCGCTGGATGGCCTCGATGGCGCTGCGCAGCTCGCGGCGGTCGCCAGTGGCCGCGGCGGGCACCTGCATCTCGCCGCCGGCGGCGATAACCGTGGCCCGGCCGCCGTCGGGCAGCTGGTCGATCAGCTGGATGGCCTTCGCTTTGGCGGCGTCCAGGCGAGAGGGCGGCTCGTCCACGGCGGCCATGCTCGCCGAGTGGTCAATGATCACGATCAGGTTGGCGCCGCTGATGCCCGGGGCGGCGAAGTAGGGCCGGGCAATGGCGAAGACCAGCAGCAGCATGAGCAGCAGCTGAAGGATCAGCAGCAGGCTGCGGCGGAGCTTCTGCCAGGGGGCGTTGGCCTCGACGTCGCGCACCATGCGCTGCCAGAGGAAGGTCGACGAGACGGGGCGCTCCTCGCGGCGCAGCTTCAGCAGGTACATCGCCACGATCAGCGGGCCGACCACGGCGGCGCCGAGCAGGGCGAGGGGGGCGAGCAGCGACATAGCGAACCTCGTGGGCGAGTGGCTGACGGGGGCCGGGCCTCCGCGCGCCGCTCCGTCTAGGGCCGGTCAAACGGCTGCGCGCCGAGGGCGATCAGGCCGCGCAGCTCCTCGACGGCGGCCAGGGCCTCGGTGTAGGCTTCGGGCTCGTTGACGTCGAGCCGCCGCGCCGCGAACTCGTCCTCGTCCTCGAGGCACAGCTGCGCGCGGTCGCGCGAGACGATCAGATCCAGCTCCAGGTCCTCCGACTCGATCGCGTCGGCGCTGATACGTGCCGGGCGGGTGATGTTGCAGTACCAGCCCTTGAGCCTGCCGTCGGGGCCGCGCAGCTCGAAGATGTTGTACCAGCGGTCGCTGTAGAAATGCTCGACCAGCGTGTCGCCCGGCGAGAATGCGATCACGCCCAGGTTGACGACGCCCCCGCGCCAGGGCGCGCGTATGGTCACGCTCGTGGCCGTGCGCGCGAGCACTTCGCCCTCGTAGGTCACCACGATGCCCTTGATAGGCTTGATCAGGCGGATGATCATCAGCGCAGCACCCCGCGGCGGCGCATGCGGCCGAGCACAAACTCGTCGACGGGCACAGATGTGTCGACGGGCAGATAGATCATGCCGCGGCCATTGCAGAAGCTCTCGATCTCGGCGCGCCAGCTCGCCAGATTCTCGCGGTAGCGGCGCAGCAGGTCGAGGTCGGCGCTGATCTCGACGGCGGGGCCGCCCTCGACATCGGTGAGCCGGAAATCGCCGTCCAGCTCTGGCTCGAGCTCCTGGGGGGCGAGGATGTGCATCACCGTGATCTCGAATGGCCGTGACGAGAGGGCGCTGAGGGCGTCCCGCCAGCCCGCGTCGAGCAGGTCGGAGCAGAGCAGCAGCGGGCCGGCGTTGCGGGCGGCCTGGACATAGCGGCGGCAGGACTTCGCCAGGTCGCCGCCCTGGCCGGCCGGGAGCCGCTGGAGGAAGCCGAAGAGAGGCACGGCCCCGCGCTTGCCGCGCACGCCGGGCAGCTGGGCGTCGCCACCGCCAGCCGCGAAGGACGCGACGCTGACCCGGTCGAGGTTGGCGAGGGCGATGTAGCCGAAGGCGGCGGCGATCTGCTTCGCGTAGCGCAGCTTGTTGGGCGTGCCCCAGTTCATCGACGCGCTGTTGTCCACGATCAGATGGACGTTCAGCTCCTCTTCGGCCACGAAGAGCTTGAGGAAGATGCGCTCCATGCGGGCGTAGAGGTTCCAGTCGATCTGGCGGATGTCGTCGCCCGAGGTGTAGGGGCGGAAGTCGGCGAACTCAACCGACGAGCCGCGCCGTGGGCTGCGCCGCTCGCCCTGGATTTCGCCGGCCATGGCCCTGCGGGTAAGGATAGCGAGGCGGTCGAGCTTCTTGACGAAGCCGCTCTCGAGCAGGGGCTCAGTGGTCGACATCTACTCCTCTTTGACTGCCTCCAGCACGCCCTTCACCACCTCGTCGGGCGCGATGCCCTCGGCCTGGGCCTCGAAGTTGAGCACGACGCGGTGGCGCAGCGTAGGCAGGGCGGCGGCCTTCAGGTCGGCGAAGGCGACGTTGTAGCGCCCGTCGAGCAGGGCGAGGATCTTGCCGGCGAGGATGAGGCCCTGCATGCCGCGGGGCGAGGCGCCGTAGCGGACATACTGCCTGGTGATGGCCGGCACGTCTTTGCCCTCGGGGTGGGTGGCGGTGATCAGGCGGGCGGCGTAGGCGAGGACGTGGCTGGCGATCGGCACGGTGCGGGCCAGCTCTTGCATCTCGACGATCATCGCGCCATTGGCCACGTGGCGGGTGGTGGGCTTGCGGGCGCCTGTGGTGCGCTGGGCTATCTCGACCAGCTCGGCCGTGCTGGGGAAGGTCACATTGATCTTGAAGAAGAAACGGTCGAGCTGGGCCTCGGGCAGCGGGTAGGTGCCCTCCATCTCGAGCGGGTTCTGGGTGGCGAGCACGAAGAAGGGCGCGTCGAGCTTGTGGACGGTCTTGGCGACGCTGACCGTGTGCTCCTGCATGGCCTCGAGCAGGGCCGACTGGGTCTTGGGCGTGGCGCGGTTGATCTCGTCGGCGAGCAGCAGGTTGGCGAAGATGGGGCCGGGCTCGAAGCGGAACGACTTGCGGCCCTGCTCGTCTTCGCTGATCAGAGTGGTGCCGATGATGTCGGCGGGCATCAGGTCGGGGGTGAACTGGATGCGCGAGAAGCCGCACTCGATCACGTCGGCCAGGGTGCGCACAAGGGTGGTCTTGGCAAGCCCGGGGACGCCCTCGAGCAGGGCGTTGCCGCCGGCGAGCAGGGTGACGACCACCTGGCGGATCAGGTCGCGCTGGCCGACGATTACATTGCCCACCTCGGCCTCGATCAGCTGGGCCCGCTGGCGGAACTCATCGGGGCTGATGTGGGGCGCGCCGGGCGCCTGCGGTGCGGGGGAGGTCATGGGCTCTCCTACTTTATTGGCCGCTGCCAGGCTCCAGCCGGCTGAAATAGTCACGGACAAAGTCCTTGAGGTGCGGCGGGATATAGCCGCGGTCGAGGGCCTCGCTGGCGGATCTGGCGTACTCGGGGTAGACCTGCTCGTAGGGCACCTGGGAGGGGTTGCTGGCGCCGGGCTGGGTGCTCTGGCCCTGCTGGGTCTGGCTGCTGCCGCCCTGGCCCTGCTGGCCCTGCACGAAGTCGGGGTCGCCTGGCTGGCCCGATGGGCGGTAGGGCTGGTAGACCATGCCATTGCTGCCCGAGCCGCTGCCCTGCTGGTTGGCGGGGCGGTTGGGGTTGACGTTGCCCTGGCTGGCGCTCTGGCCCTGGCCCAGGTTCGGGGCGTTGGTTCCGCCGCCGCTGCCCTGCTGCTGGCCCTGGCCCTGCTGGCCCTGGCCCTGCTGGCCCTGGCCCTGCTGGCCCTGGCCCTGGCCCTGCTGACCCTGCTGGCCCTGGCCCTGCTGACCCTGCTGGCCCTGGCCCTGCTGACCCTGCTGGCCCTGGCCCTGCTGACCCTGCTGGCCCTGGCCCTGGCCCTGCTGGCCCTGCTGGCCCTGCTGGCCCTGCTGGCCCTGCTGGCCCTGCTGGCCCTGCTGGCCCTGCTGGCCCTGCTGGCCCTGCTGGCCCTGCTGACCCTGGGCGCCGGCCTGGGCGATCTGCTCGCGGGCGCTCTGGACCTGCGAGAGCGAGCTCTGCGTGCTCTGCTGGTTGGCGAGGCTGCTCTGGGCCTGGCGTACGCTGTTGGCGGCCTGCTGGAGCTGCTCGGCGGCTGTCTGTGCGTCGCCCTGCTCAAGGGCGTTCGACGCGTTCTGGAGGCTCTGGGCCGTCTGGGGGTTGCTGGCGGCCATCTGGGCGGCCTGCTGAGCCAGCTGCTCGGCGAGCTGCTGGCGATCGGCCTCGCTCATCTGCTCAAGCTGGCGGGCCAGATCCTCAAGCTGCTGGGCGGCCTGGTCAAGGCTCGGCCGCTGGCTTGGCTGGCGCCCCGAGAGCGCCTCGAGGTTGCGGGCCATCTGCTCGAGGGCCGCGCGGCGCGCGTCGGCGTTGGGGTCAATACGCTGCTGGAGGCGGGCCTCGGCGGCCGAGAGGTCGGCCAGGGCATCCTGGCGGTCGCCCTCATTGCGCCGCAGCTGCTCTTGCAGGGCCTGGATCTCGCGGAGGAGCTGCTCGCGGTCTTCTGCCGTGAGCTGGGTGTCCTCGGTGATCTGGTGCTGGAGCTCGGTCATCTGCTGCTCGGCCTGGGCCAGGGCCTCGGCCACCGCCTGGCGCTCGGCGATGACCTGGTCCTGGGGGTTCGGCAGGACAAAGAGCAGCAGGCCGGCGAGGGCGAGGGGCGTGAGCGACCAGAAGAGGGGCCGACGGGCGATGCGCAGCGGCAGCTGGCCGGCCTTGAGGGCCTGGGCGATGAGGCCGGCGTCCTCTTGCTGGCGCTCGCTGAGGGCGTCGTGTGTGTCGCTGTCGTGTAGCTCGAGGGCCGTGGCGAGGCGCTCGCGCAGGCCGAGGATAAAGTCGACGCGCTGGGCGACGCGCCGTGGCGGCAGCGGCCGGAAGAGGGCGTAGCCAAGCACGGCGAGGGCCCAGAGGAGCAGGGGCAGGGCCGCCCATAGGCGCAGGTTTGTGATCGGCAGCAGGCGCCCGGCTATGGCCACCAGGGCGGTGCCAGCGGCGCCGACCCAGAAGCTTCGGCTGGCAAAAAGCAGCGTATCGCGCAGGCGCAGGCGCAGCCCCAGCGGACGCAGCTGCCGCCGCACAAGATCATAGGAGTGAAGGGTCTGGGCCATCCGTATGCCTTTCGAGACCAAAGACCGATGACGAAGGACTAACGCGGGACATCTTACTGACGGCATGCCTGCTCGATGAGTTCCGGCAATGCTCGCCCTTCGTCTTTGGTCTCGAGCTACTCGCCAGTCTTCTTCCAGACGTGCTTCTCGACGATCTGGCGGGTGAGGCTGCCCTGGTCCCAGAACTCGACGACGCGCTGGCTGACGATAGTGACAACGTTGGCGACGGAGTCGGCGGTGGAGGTAGCGGGCTGGGTCGTCTCGGCGGGGCGTGCGGCGAGGGCGGTGGTGGGCACGCCGGCTCGCTCGGCGCGACGCTTGAGCCAGGCGATGCTGGCCTCGGCGGCGACGGCGGCGAGCCCAACCGCGACGGCCCGGCTCACCTGCTTGACTTGGGCAAGGGGGATGGTCTGGCCGGCGATCATGATCGCCCCCTCGGAGTGGGGCACTAGCGCGTTGCGCTCGAGGGAGGCGCCGCACGCGCCGCAGTAGCGGTTCTCCATCGGGTTGCCGTGCTGGCAGGCAGGGCAGATGCGCTCGACCATGCGGTGGCTCCTCAGTCGGACGTGGGGAATTATCTGCTTCTTCGTCAGTATAGCACTGTGAAATGGCGCGGCGCAAATATAAAGGCACCCTCCTTTGGGGTGCCTGAAGCCCGCGGGCGTCACCGGGTCGCTAATCCCGCTTTGGCACAAAGCGCGCCAGAATCACGCCGACCTCGTAGAGCAGGTACATAGGCACGGCGAGCAGAGCCAGGTTGAGCGGGTCGCCCGTGGGGGTGATCACGGCGGCGATGATCACCACGGCCACGATGGCGAAGCGACGGTACTGGGCGAGCTGCGCTGCCGTCACCACGCCCAGGAAGGCTAGAACGTAGATGATCACTGGCAGCTCAAAGACGATGCCGTTGATCAGCAGCAGGGTCGTGATCGTGCTCAGAAAATCCGAGAGGGTGGGCTGGGCCTGGATCAGCTCGGAGCCCGAGAAGCTGATCAGAAAGCGGATCGCCGTCGGCACAGTCACAAACCAGCCGAAGATCAGCCCCGAGATAAAAAAGATCGTCACGAAGGGCAGGGCCATGTAGAGCACGCGCCGCTCTTTGTCGGTCAGCCCGGGGATAATAAAGGCGAGCAGCTGGTAGACGATCACGGGCATGGCCAGCATCACGCCGATGACGAGGGCGACCATCATGTACTGGCTAAACTGCTCGGTCGTGTTGACTGCCTGGATCGGCGCGTAGCTTGGGTTGATCGGGGCGAAGGTCAGGATGATGGTGTCGATCAGCTTGACCGGGCCGTTGGGCAGCACGAGGACGACGCCGACGATCATGCCCAGGATGACCCCAATGCCCGCGCGCACCAGGCGGGTGCGCAGCTCGACCAGGTGCTCGATCAGGGTCATCGCCCGCTCTTCCTCGGGCTGCGGCGCGTCGGCGGTCGTGGGCTGGGTCTTCTGGGTGATCACCGCGACAGTGTCTCCTGCTCGCTGGTGGCGCTGGGCTGCCAGTCGGCCCCGAGGAGGCCACGCTCGTGTAGCCCGCTGATCAGGGCCTGGAGATCGGCGCTCAGGCGCTCGATCTGCTGGCGCATTAGCCGGACCTCATCGCTAGAGGGACTGTCAGCAGGCCCGGCTGTGGGCGTGCGGCCCTGCCCGTTCAGCGACGGCGCGGCCGGCGAGGGATGACCGGCCCGCTCGCCAGACTGGTCAAGGGCACCGGTGGGCTTGGTTGCGGCGAGCCGGTTGGGGCGTGCGGCTGCCTGAACCGTACCCATTGGCGTGGGGCGAACCTCGGGGGCTTCTACCGCGGGCGTGCCGGGGGGCTCGGGCGCGCTGTCGGCGACGGCCTGCGCCTCGCCAATCTGGGAGCCCTCGGCCGGCGCTGCTGTCACCCGTGGCGGTTCACCCTCAGCCACCGTAGCCGGCTCCGCTGGGGGAGCCGCGATCTCGGTGGCTGAGGCGGGCGGCACGGGACGGCCCCCGGCGGGCGGGATAACGGGCTGGTTACGTAGGTTGAGCAGCGGGCGCAGCTCGTCGCGGATGCTGTTCAGGTTGACGTCCTGGGAGATATCCAGCTGCCGGCGCGTGCGCACGAGCTCGTCGCGCAGGCTGGCAATCTCCTGCTCGAATTCGCTGCGCACGTCGTTGATCATCTTCAGCTCAGGCGACTGCTGCTGCCAGGCGAGGAAGCGCGCTACCTGCTTGCCGGCGAAGCGGCCTATCTCGGGCAGCCGCTCGGGCCCAAATACGACTAGGGCGAGGCCCGCGATGAGCAGCAGCTCAAACAAATGAATATTGAAGATCTCCATAGCCGCCTTCTGCGCACGGGGATGACCGTACACCCATCTTACCATGTTCCGGCCTGGTACGGGCAGGCGTGGGTCTTTGATACCTATCCTTTTGGTTAGGGGCGGGTGAACTTGCGGGGTAGGGCTAAGACGTCCCCCGACCTGCTATTGTCACACATACGAATGATGACGATTCAGTAAGGAGCCGCCGTGAAAGCGATGAGCGCCGCAGTCGCCGATAGAGTGCCCGACTCGTGCCTCGTCGTTGTCGAGGCCACCGAGATCCTTCTAGCCCGCGAGGCGGGCTCCCACTACGAGCGTGTCGTCCACACCCCATGTGTTGTCGAGCGCGATCCGGCGCCTCTGCCCAGCGAGTCGCTGGCGCCCCCCGCTCTGCCGTCGTTCGAGACCCTGGTCGAGCGCCACCAGGGGCAGCTGCTCGGGATCGCCTACCGTATCCTCGGCAACTGGCAGGACGCGGAGGACCTGGCCCAGGAGGCTCTGCTAAAGGCGTACCTGCATCTCGGCGACCTGGTCAATCCGGCCGCCCTTGGGCCGTGGCTGCGCCGCCTGACAGTCAACGCCTGCCTCGACGCCCTGACCCGTCGTCAGCGCCGACCCTCGACGGTTTCGCTCACCGCCCCTGACGACCAGGACACGCCGGCCGCCGAGCGGGCCCTGTCCGTGGGCTCTGCCGAGGACGCCGCCGTCCGCGCCGAGGAGTGGCGTGATCTGCGCGCCAGCCTCGCGTGTCTCGACCCCGGCGCCCGTGATGCGCTGGTGCTGCGTGAGATCTATGGCTACAGCTACGCCGAGATTGCCGCGATGCTCGACGTCGGCCTGAGCGCCGTGAAGATGCGTGTCCATCGGGCCCGCAACGCCGTGCAGCGCTCTATGCACGAGAAGCTGGCGGCCTGCGGCGACTAGTGGCCTGACAGCATGATCATCGCTATGCTGGCCCTCACCTCCCAACCCCCTATCTTGTGGCCGCAGGCCACAGGCGAGGGGCGCAGGGGGCGAGGGCCAATGGCACTGCTCACGACACTGCCTCGCTAGGCCCAGTATGGCCTGTCCACTGCCCTTGTGGTATCGTAGGGTGGCGCAGACCCTGACGGCTCACGAGGTGCGATGATGCCCCGCCCGACCTTGGCCCTCGCCTGTCTTCTCGCGATGCTCCTTACGGTGGGCGCTCTGCCCGCGCAGGTGACCGCGATCACAGCCCCTGTCGGCCGCTCGTGGCTGCTCGCCGCCCGCTCGTCCGGCGCCGATAAGGGCGGGGCGGCGCAGGACCCCGGCGCCTATATTGTGGTGCTTGCCGATCTGCCTCTGGCCGCCTACCATGGCGATCTGCCCGGCCTGGCAGCCACCAGCGCGCTGTCGCTTGGCGCGCCTCACCTCGATGTCACCTCGCCCGCAGCCATGGCGTATCTGCGCTATCTGCGCGCCCAGCAGGCCGCGGCCCGCGCGCGCATCGCGCGCGCCCTGGGTCGCCCTGTGACCTCCCGCGAGGCCTACAGCTACGCCCTCAATGGCCTGGCCCTCGATCTGACCAGCGCCGACGCCGCCGTGGTGGGCCGCCTGCCCGGCGTTCGCCTGGTGCAGCGCGATGAGCCTGGCCGTCTGCTGACCGACGCCGGGCCGCCGCTGATTGGCGCCGCCCAGGCTGATATGCGCCCCGCCGTCTTCTACGCCCAGCCTGGTGCCCTCACGCCGGGCTCGGCCGCCGTGGGCCGCGCCGTGGCCGCCTATAGCTCCGGCACTGGTCGCCTGACGCTCACCCTTACCGCCGCCGGGCTGGACGGGGCGCCTACGGCGGCCCGCCTCGTCTTGCCGGGCCAGCCCGAGCGGCTCGCCGCCGACCTGACGCCCCTGCGCGTCCCGGGCAAGGCGGCCTTCGCCGGCGAGTTGGCCCTCGGCGCGGCCCAGGGCCTGAGCGCCGCCGAGGCCGCGGCCGCCCTGCTGCGCGGCGAGCTTGAGCTTGTGGTCGCCACGGACGGTGAGCCCGGCGGCGCGCTCCGCGGCCGGCTGCTGCCCGCCCGCGGTGAGGGTGTGATCGCCGGAGTCATCGATACCGGGATCAACCCGTTCGCCCCCTCGTTCGTCGAGGTGGGCGATGATGGGTACACCCACATTAACCCGCTGGGCCCGAACGTCTACCGAGGTACCTGCGACCCGGCCGGCGCCGGCTACCAGTCGGCCTTCCCATGTAACGCCAAGCTGATCGGCGCCTACGGCTCCCCCGCCGCATGGGCCGCGCCCGACCCGGCGGGCCGCCCGAGCCCCTTCGATGACGCCGGCCACGGCTCGCACACGGCCGCGACCATGGCCGGCAATGTCGTGCGTAGCGCCGAGGTGGCCGGCCTCACCCTGGGCCCTGTGGCCGGCGTCGCCCCCCACGCGGCCCTGATCGCCTACGATGTCTGCCGGTATGGTCTCTGCTCGACCCTGGCCTCTGTGTCGGCCATCGACAGGGCCGTGGCCGATGGCGTCGCCGTGATCAACTACTCGATCGGCTGGTCCCCCGCCGACCCGTGGGCTGACGCGGTCGCCCTGGCGATGCTCGGCGCCCTCGAGGCCGGCACCCTGACGGCTGTCTCGGCCGGCAATGAGGGCCCAGCGGCCGCCACGATCCAGTCGCCCGCCAACGCGCCATGGGTGATGGCCGTGGGCGCGACCAGCCACGCCCGGCGCGTGACCCGCACGCTGGGCGGCTTCAGCGGCGGCGCCGGGCCTCCGCCCCCGCCACTGGTGGCCCAGGGCCTCGGCAGCGAGACGCTCTCTGCGTTGCCCATCGTCAGCGGCGGCGCCTACCCGGATAGTGACGGGCAGCCCAATGACGACTGCCGGCCCTTCGCCAGCGGCGTCAGGCTCGACGGCGCGATCGTCGTCTGCCGGCCGAGCAGCCTCGATCAGATCGTCGAGCCCTATGTGGGCTATGCCGGCGGCGCGGCCGTCGTTGTCGTCTTACCGGCCTTGCTCGGGCGGCAGATGCTGCTCGAGCGCTATGAGCTGCCGGTGGTCTACCTTGACGCGGCGGATGGCGCGACCCTGCTCGCCTGGCTCGGCTCTGGCACCGGGCACCGGGCCAGCCTCGGCGCGGCCGCCCCCGACCTTGGGGGGGCCGCCGACACCGTCGCCTGGTTCAGCTCCCGGGGCCCCGACACGCTCACGCCCGATGTGCTCAAGCCCGACCTGGCGGCGCCCGGGCTCAATGTGCTCGCGGCCTTCGCCGACTACGATCCCGCCCGGCCCGACTACGCCTTCCTCAGCGGCACCAGCATGGCGGCCCCTCACGCGGCCGGCGCCGCGCTATTGCTCAGCCAGATCCACCCCGATTGGACGCCCGCCGAACTGCGCGCAGCCCTGATGACCACGGCAGACCCCGGCGTGAGTCTGGCCGACGCGACCACGGCGGCCACGCCCCATGACGGCGGCGCCGGTAGGGTGCGGGTCGACCTGGCAGCCCGGGCCGGGCTGCTGCTCGACGAGACGGCGGCGCGCTTCCGGGAGGCCGACCCCGCGGCGGGCGGCGACCCGGCCCAGCTGAACCTCGCCGCCCTGAGCAGGGATGTGTGCCTGGGACAGTGTGTCTTCACGCGCACCCTGCGCAGCGCCCTTGCGGTGCCCGCCTCCTGGGACGCTAACGTCACGAGCGGGGCCGGCCTGAGCCTTGGGGTGAGCCCCGCGAGCTTCACCCTGGCCCCTGGGGCCGCCCAGACGGTCGTGATCACCGCCGAGGTGGCGCGCTCAGCCGTGACCGTCGAGGGACCATACCTCTACGGCGCTATCTCCTTCGAGACGGCGGCGGGCCTGGCGCCGCGGGCCAGCCTGCCGGTCACCGTGCGGGCCCGCGCATCTCTGCTGCCCGAGGCGGTCCTCCATCAGACGACCACGCCCACGGGCAGCGTGGTGCTCGCCGAGCTGCGCTCGATCGCGACGGACGAGCTGACGGTGCGGCTGCGCGGGCTAAGCAAGGGGCGTGTGGAGCAGATCACGGTGAGCAAGGATGAAACACCGCACGACATGTTCGATAGCGGCGCGGGCGTGTATAGCACAACTCTGGCGCTGCCTGAGGGGACGTCGCGGCTCTACCTCGCGGTTGAGTCGACCACGGCCAGCGACATTGATCTGCTGATCTTCGCCGACGGCGACGGGGGGCCTCTGGATGGCGTGCCGCAGGTCGATGAGCTGGTCTGTCTGAGCGCGAGCTACACCTCAGACGAGCGCTGTGACCTGCTGCTGGCCCCTGGCCCTGCCCGGCAGATGATCGTGCTGGTCCACAACTACACCGGCTCGGGCGCCGCCCTGGACACGGTGGGCCTGCTGATAAATGTGGTGCCGGGGGCGTCCACAGGAGGCATGACGGTCTCGGGTCCGGCGGCTGTGGCGGCGGGCCAAGCCTACAGCCTGCGCCTAGACTGGTCGCTCCCCGATGGTCCAGAGGTCGTTGGGCTCTACCAGGGGATGATCGAGCTAAGCAGTCGCGGTGACCCGGGCAGTGCCGGCGATCTGGGACGTATCCCGGTGGACCTGGCGTATATGCGCGAGATGGTGTTCGCGCCGCTGGTGAGCCGGTGAGGCCGAACGCGCTGACCTATGCGGCGAGGGCGGTAACCTCGTGGGCCTCGAGCAGGTCAAGGCCGAAGCGCTCGGCGATAAAGTCGCCCAGGGCCTCGGCATCGGGGAAGCTGACCACCATCTCGTCGTCGCCATCGCGGTAGGCGACCCGCCAGAGCTGGCCGAGGCGCTCGTCCTGCCACACACGAAGCTCGGCCTTGAGAGTAAGAGCGTATTCCATTGATATTTCTCCCCTGGGGCGCAGTTTGCTGCGCTAGACATTACGGTCATCATGGTAGCTGCCTGTATGACGAACGGCCCGGTTTCTTGGTCCTCGTCCGCGCAGTGAGGCGGTTTACCTAAACAAACCGCTATCTTTCGTGTGGCGCTCGCTGGTGGGGTGTAGTGCAATTTCTATACCCTATGACGTAACCGGCGGCGTTGCGGTTTCGCCTCTCACTCGTTTCTCATCAGTGCCTCACAGAGCACAACTTATGCCAATGACTACCCGCGCCTCATGGCGCAGGGGTGAAAGGAGCAGGCATGGCTGAGATTGCGGCGTGGCTGACCCAACGCCAGATTGTTGCTGACTTGCAGCGGCTCGGCGTTGCCGCCGGCCAGGTGCTGATGGTGCATAGCTCAGTGCGCGCGATTGGCCCGATTATTGGCGGGCCGAATACGATCATTCAGGCCCTGCTGGATGCCCTCACGCCGACAGGCACCCTCATGATGTACGTGGGGTGGGAAGAGGCGCCAACTGACATCGGTGACTGGCCCGCGGCGGTGCAGGCGCTCTTTCACGACGCCTGCCCGCCCTACGATCCCCGCACCTCTCGGGCGGTTCGCGCCCACGGGATTCTGGTCGAGTGTTTTCGCACATGGCCCGGCGTTATGCGGAGCGAGCACCCCGATTGTTCGATGGCGGCGTGGGGCGCGCAAGCCGCGTGGCTGACGGCGGATCACCCCTTGTTGTATGGGTACGGCCCAGGCTCGCCGTTGCAGAAGCTCTGCGCAGCGCGAGGATACGTCCTGATGCTTGGCGCACCCCTTGACACCATCACGTTGCTGCACTACGCGGAGCATATGGCGCAGTTGCCGAACAAGCGAATCAAGCGATATACGTGTCCGGTCCTTCGGGGCGGGCAGAAAGTATGGGTAGAGCTGGAAGAATACGACACCAGCGATACCGTGATCGATGCGGCGTATCAGTTTGACACGATTGCCGAAGCCTACCTGGCAACCGGCAAAGGACGAAAGAGCCTGGTTGGTCGGGCACAGTCCTATCTCTTTGAGGCTGCTGACCTTGCACAGTTTGGCGCCCAGTGGCTTGAGCGCCGGTTTGGTTTTGTAAAATGACGATCCGCTTCGTCACACTTTTGTTGAACGGCGTCTCAGCTTGATGAGATAATGATGAGAGTCAACTGTACTGTTATAGAGTGGTGCGCATGGTGAGCAGCTTCAGAGCCGTATCTAGTAGAGGCCATGCCAACGGGGTCGGGGCGTGCGCCTACTGGTCTGCCCTGGCAGAGCGGGCGGCGGCCCCGGCCCGTGGTCGGCCGCTCTACACAGGCCTGGCCCAGCGCATCGCGCTGGCGGGCCCCGCGGCCGACCGGGCGTCCGACGGGATCTATATGGGGCTAGCGCGCCGCACCGATCTGGCGCAGTACTGCCCGCGCCGGGCGGCGGGCGTCGTCGAGGAGACGCTCGAGGAGGATGGGCAGATGACCCTGGTGCTGCGCAGCCCGGCGGGCGTCTACGCCCGGCTGAGCGTGGTCGAGGCCGAGATATGGCGCGCTATGGACGGCACCCAGACGGCGGCCGATCTGGCGACCATGGCCTTTCTGCGCTTCCGCCAGCTGGTGCTTGTGCCCAGGCTGGCTCAGGAGCTGCGCCGGGACGGCTTTCTGGCCGATGCCCACGTCGGCGTCTACAGCGGGCTGCGGGCGCGCGAGGATGCGCAGGGCGTGGAGGGGTGGGGGCGTCGCGTTGGCCGGGCCCTGCGCTCGCACGAGCTGGCGATCGGGGGCATCGACGAGCTGGCCGGCGCGCTCCATCGCTGGGGCGGCTGGGCCCTGTTCACCCGGGCGTTCATGGCGATCCTGGCGGTGCTGGTGGTGGCGGGCGGGGCCGCCTTCGCCCTGGTTGGGGCCGGCGCGGTGCGCCAATACAGCCTGATCGATGTCGGCAATGTGGGGCTGAGCCTGGTCGCCCTGTGGGCGGCCCTGCTCGTCTCGTTTGTGCTGCACGAGCTGGCCCACGCCGTGGCGGTGAAGCACTTCGGCCGGCGCGTCGTCCGGGGCGGGGTGATGCTCTACTACGGTATGCCGGCCGCCTTTGTCGACACGAGCGACATCTGGCTGGCAGGGCGACGGGCGCGCATGATCGTCTCGCTGGCGGGCCCCCTGTGCGACCTGCTCGTGGGCTCGCTGGCCTCGCTGGGGGCGGCCCTGTTGCCGGCGGGCCTGGCGGGCGAGGCGGCCTACCGGCTGGCCGCGGCGAGCTACCTGGCCGCGATCTGCAACCTCAACCCGCTGCTCGAGCTCGACGGCTATTATATCCTTAGCGACTGGCTGCGGCTGCCGAACCTGCGCCGCCGAGCCCTCGACTTCATCGGCGGCCCGCTCTGGCAGAAGCTGGGCGCCCGGGCTGAGCTAAGCCGCGAGGAGCGGATCTACAGCCTCTATGGGCTGCTGGCGGCTGCCTACACAGCGCTGGCGGTGGCCCTGGCCCTGCTCTTCTGGCGCAACCAGCTGGCGCGCGTGATCGGCGATCTGTGGGCGCGGGGCGATCTCGTGGGCCGGCTGGTGGCCGCCCTGATCGTCGCGGTGGTGGTCGTGCCGGTGGGCCTGGGGCTGCTGGTGGCGGCCTGGGGCCTGGTGGCGGCGGCGGCGGCCTGGGTGGCGCGCCGTGGCTACGGGCGCAGCCCCATTGCCGTGGCGGCGGCCCTGACTCTGCTGTCCGCGGCCCTGGCGGCGCTGCCCCTGCGCTATGGCGTCACCGTCGAGACCCGGCTGATCGTCCCGCTGCTCTGGCTAGTGGCTCTGGCGGCCCAGCTGGCCCTGCACGCCGACTACCGGGGCGCCGCCGTCGCCCCCGCGCTCGACGCCTTCCTGGCCGTGACTGTGATCGAGGTCGTGGCCCAGGCGGGCCTGCTGCTGTCCGGGCAGATCTTGGCCTGGACGGCCCTCGAGAATATCGGCTTCATGCTGCTGCTCTTCGCCGGGCTAGTGGCCCTGCTCGACCTTGACCTGCGCCAGTCGGCGCCGGCCGAGCTGGCGGGCAGCGCGGTGCTGCTGGCCCTGGCCTTTCTGTCGGGCGGCATGGCGATCTGGCTTATCCAAGAGGTCCGCCCCTGGCTGCCCTTCGGCGCCCTGGTGCTGCAGGCCGCCCCGGTCTACACCAGCGCCGTGGCCCTGGCGCTGCTGCTGCCACTGGTGG
>JAAXUL010001399.1 GCA_013336035.1 Chloroflexales bacterium | reverse complement strand
CGATAGTGTCCTCGTAGTGGACGCCGCCCAGGGCCGTGCGCAGGCCGTGGAGGATGGCTGGGTAGTCCTGATACCGCGTGAAGGCCGATTGGCCCACCACCTGCCCGGGCGCCAGGCCCAGGGCGGCGAGCATCTTGCCCTCAGAGAGCAGGAAAGTGCCGTCACGGTCGAGCATAAAGATGATCGGCTGGGCGTGGGTCACCACCGTGCGGAAGCGGGCCTCGCTGGCGCGCAGGGCCTCCTCGGCCTGCTTCTGGGCCGTGATGTCGTTGATCAGGGCGAGCATATACTGCTCCGCGCCGATCGTGACCAGTTCGGCGGCGACGAGCGCGGTGCCAATCGCCCCGGACTGGCGGCGAAAAAGCAGTTCGCGGCTGGTGATGCGGCCCTCGGCGCGCAGCAGGCTGATCAGCTGGTCGCGCGAAGCCGGGTCCGCCCACAGCTGTAGCTCCCGAGTGGTGTGGCCCAGGACCTGCGCCCGCGGGTAGCCCATCATCTGCACGAAGGCCGTGTTGGCGTCGATGAGCATGCCGTCGGTCAGGCGGGTGATACAGATGCCCACGGGGCTGGCGTGGAAGATGGCCGCGAAGCGCGCCTCGCTGGCGCGCAGGGCCTCCTCGTCGTGCTTGCGCGCGGTGATGTCGCGGGCGCGGCCCAGCACTACCGAGACAGCGCCATCGGCACCCGGCAGCGGGATCAGGGCGGCGCTCATCCAGAGCGCGCCGCGGGCCGTGGGCACGACAAACTCGTCGGTGTGCGCGGTTCCGGTGACGAAGATCTGCTGCACGCGCGCCCGCTGCTCGGCGACGTTCTCGGGGGGGAAGAACTCGGCGTAGCGCCGCCCGACGATGGCCTCGGGGGTCAGGTCGAGGAAGCGAGCGCCGGCCGGATTGACATACTGAACTGTCTCGTCGGGGGCGATGAGGAAGATCGAGTCTTCGGCGGCCTCGGCCAGGGTGCGGTAGCGCGCCTCGCTGGCGCGCAGCCGAGCCTCCTCCTGCGCCTGAGCGGTCAGGTCATGCAGCATGTGCAGCAGGTGCCCGTCGGCGAGGCGGCGGGTGCTGAGCGCGATCGTCAGCGCGGGGCCATCGTGATGGCGGAGCTGGCATATTTGCCGGTGCACCTGCTCGGGCGGCACATCGGCGAACTGCGACTGGTCAGGCCCTCCCCCGCCCAGCAGCAGGTCAGACCAGGAGTGGCCGATGAGTGCCGCCTGGTCATAGCCCAGCAGCTCGCACGCGGCCGGGTTGACCAGGCGGAAGCGCCCCGCCGGGGTGGTGACCACGATCCCCTCCGGCCCATAGGCGACGATCTGGCGCAGCAGGTCGTCAGTGGCGGATGAGTCGTTTGGCACCGCGGCGGCGCCAGGGATCCCAGCCTCCATCGGTCGTACCTCCGGCAGCGTAGCTGCGCTGTGGTGGGGCGCCGCGCACTCGCGCTGGCCCGCGCGCGCTTCCCTCCGTGCCGCACATCGTAACACCATCCATCGCGCGTCCGTCACCGGCGACGAGGCACACGATGCTGCCACACGGTCGAGGATGCGCTCAGGCGGGCGCGGGATGAACCCGTGCGGCTGCGGGGCTCCGCTTGTCCAGCGAGCGAGCGAGCGATCACACCGTGGTTCGCCAGCGGTCTATACTGGAGCCCACACCATGTCATGCTGGCGGCATTGCCGCGCACCAGCCAGTCGCTTCCCCTCAGCCACCCCTCCTTATCCCCTGGCTCTGAACCTCACCGCAGATGTGGCGTTCGACGCTCGTAGGCGGAGCTGCGGCACCATGCAGCGTGTGGAGCTCCCGCACGATTCAGCTCGCTCCTGTCCATCGACTAGCTTGACTGGCGCCAGGCTGCACCCTGGCGCCACAGGGAACTCGTATGCGACGTGTTGCGCGTCCGCGGCCCATGCTGCGCTTCGGCACCATCCTGAGCCTCCTCACGATTAGCATCTTCTTCCTCCCCGGCATCGGATCGGCCCTACGCAGCACCGACGGCTTTATGCCCCACGGCGTCTGTATCCTCTGGGAGCCGGGTCTGCTCTGGTTCCACGTCACCACGGACATCCTCATCGGCGGCGCCTATGTCGCCATTGCGATCACCCTGGCCTACCTGGTCTACCGCGGGCGGCGCGAGCTCCCGTTTCACTGGGTGCTGCTCGCCTGC
>JAAXUL010000561.1 GCA_013336035.1 Chloroflexales bacterium | reverse complement strand
CCAGGGCCGCGATGCCCTCGGCCGTGGCCCGCGACGGGTCGCGCTTGTCGGGGGGCGGGGGCACCTCGTAGATCTGCCGGGGCATAACTACGCGGCTGCTCATACGTGGCGTCACCCGCTTGACGCTATCGAGGATCAGGTTGTTGTCGTCCACCAGGATAATATTGCTGCGCCGATCTTGGGGCTCGATCACCAGATCGCAGCGCAGCAGATCGACCGCCGCCGACTGACGGCCGACCGCGGCGTCGCCCTCATCCTCGTCGTCAAGCTCGAGATCAGCCTCGTTCTGCGCCCCCTCGTCGGCGCTCTCAGGCCCCTCATCCTCTCGCCTGTTGCGCATGTTGGGGGCTTTGACTATACTAAGCAGGAGGACGCGCTCGAGCGGGGGCTGCTCGACGGCGGCCACGCGCCCTCCTAGCAGATATTTTCGCATCAGCAGGAGCAAAGGGGTCTCCTGCTCCACTCCACGGGTGAGCCTGCCTCGTACCAGATGGACGCGGGCAAGCTGCGGGTGCGCCGAGGCGAGCAGCTGATGCCGATGCCCGTGGGCGTAAATCTCGAGGCCGACGCTTAGGGGGCCCGTGAGCACCACCCGCTGGATGCGCCCGCCGAGGATGCTCTCGCGCAGCTCGTCGATGACGGCCGCCAGGGTGAGCGAGTCAAAGTACACAGGTAGTTTCGTTACAAAATCAGGTTACATATAGGCGCAGCCGGCGCTGTGCCCCACCAGGATACCACAAGCGACACGCATGGACACTCCTCCCCTCAACCCACTCCTGAACGGGTTGCCCCCGCAGCCGCTGCTGGTGGTGATCTCGGGGCCCTCTGGTGTTGGCAAAGACTCGGTGCTGATGCGTATGCGCGGGCTGGGCTTCCCGTTCCACTTTGTGGTCACGGCCACCAGCCGGGCTATCCGCCCGGGCGAGATCGACGGCTATGACTACCACTTCGTCAGCACCGAGCATTTCGAGGCGATGATCCGTGACGAGGAGCTGATCGAGTGGGCCCAGGTCTACGGCCAGTATAAGGGCATCCCTAAGTTCGAGGTGCGCCAGGCGATGGCGAGCGGCCGCGATGTGGTGCTGCGGATCAATGTGGACGGGGCGGCCACGATCAAGCGTATCGCCCCCGAGGCCGTCTTTATCTTCATAGCCCCCGGCTCTCCCGACGAGCTGCGCCGCCGCCTGGCGGTCCGGCGCACCGAGAGCGCCGAGGAGATCGACCGGCGCCTGGCGGTGGCGGCCGACGAGCTGCGGCAGGTTCGCCACTTTGATTATGTCGTGATCAACCGCGAGGACCAGCTCGAGGAGGCCGCGAGCCAGATCCGCGCCATTATCACCGCCGAGAAGCAGCGCGTCTTCCCACGGCGGGTGAGCCTGTAGGCCGAGGTGACCGATGACCATCAGCGAACGTCTGATAGATGATCTCAAGATCGCGATGAAGGCGGGCGAGAAGGCCCGCGTCGAGGCTATCCGCAGCGCCCGCGCCGCCCTGCAGAGCGCGCAGATCGAGGCGGCCAAGCAGAAGTATGACGCGGAGGCCCGTGTGATCGAGGTGGCCCATGCCGGCGACCCGGCCGCGCGCGAGGCGGCCCTGGCCGCGATTAGCGCCGACTCGCACGCGCCCCTCGCCCCCGAGGCCCAGGAGGCCGTGATCGCCAAGGAGATCAAGCGGCGCTATGAGGCGGCCGAGATGTACCATAAGGGCGGCCGCGCCGAGCTTGCCGCCAAAGAGGAGGCAGAGGTCGCCATCCTCCAGGCGTACCTTCCAAATATGCTCAGCGTCGAGGAGCTGCGCCCCGAGGTGGCGGCGCTCATCGCCGAGCTCGGGCTGAGCGGCCCTGCGAGCATGGGTAAACTGATGCCCGTGCTCCTAGAGCGCTTCAAGGGCCGTGCCGACGGCCGATCCCTTAGCCAGGTGGCACGCGAGTTGCTCAAGTAGCGCCAAGCGCCGCCTGCGACCTCGGAGCACCGAGGCCGCCACGCACCGGAGAGGGCGCCGCCCGCGCCGGTGATATGGGAACATGAACATCACGCGACGACGCTGGCACGCCAGCTTCCCCCGCTTTCGTCCGCTGCATCCTATCCAGGCGCTCTCAACACGTATCCGCTTTACCCTCTACCTAGAGGTGCTCCTCCTGATGGTCGGCATCTGGGCTGCCCTGACCCTCAGCCTGCCGGGCCAGTACGACCAGCTCGAGGTGGGCGTTCCTAGCCCGATCAGTATCTGGGCCCCCGCCGAGGTGGCCTACACCAGCGAGGTGCTCACCGCCGAGCGCCAGGCTCAGGCTGAGAACAGCCCCGATAACTTGGTCTATGTCTATAATCCGACTATCCCGGTGCAGCAGCGCCAGAGCCTGGTCGCGCTGCTCGACACGGTCACCAGCGTGCGGGTCGACCCCTCGCTCACGCGCCAGAAGCGTCTGGCGACCCTGGTGGCCCTGCCCAACGCCGCGCTCCAGATCAGCGAGGCCCAGGCCGATCTGATGCTTACCCTGGATGACGCCAGCTGGGAGCAGCTGCGCGCGCAGACGGTCGGCCTCTATGATCGGGCCATCGAGCGCTCTGACTACGCCGTAGACGAGCGGGCCCTGATCCAGCTGCGCGAGCGCTGGCTGACCTACTGGCTCGCCACGACCAGCCTGTCGCCCACCCAGCGCGACCTGGCCAAGTTCTTCACCGAGTCGTTCCTGCGGGTGAACCGGACCCTCGACGAGGCGGCCACGGCCCTGCGCCGCACCGAGGCCCACAACAGTGTGCCGCCCCAGTCGGTGCGCGTCCTGGAGGGCGAGCGCATTGTCAGCGCCGGCGAGATCGTCACCCCCGAGATAATCGAGAAGCTCCAGCGCACCGGCGCGATGCCGCGCCCGCTCGGCTGGCCCGACATCGCGGGCCGGGGCCTGCTGGCCGCCCTGATGGCCGGCGGCTTCATCGCCTACGCACTGGCCTTCGAGCCCCAGGTGGCCACGCAGCCCCGCTCGCTGCTGGTGGTGATCCTGATCATCGATGCCACTCTGATCCTCGCCCGCCTGGGCCTGCCGCTCGCCGACCTGTGGCCCTACGCCTTCCCGCTGGCGACGGTGGCCATTGTCTTCGCCGTAGTCTTTAACGGGCGCCTGGCTATGGCCGCCGCCGCCCTGATGGCTACGGCGATCGGGGTGATGGAGAATAACGCCCTGCCGCTGGCGGTGACGATGTTCGCCAGCTGTGTCGTGGCCGTCCTCGCGGCTCACAGCGCCGACAAGCTGCGCACCTTCCTGCTGGCCGGCGTCGGTGTCGCCGCGGCGGTCTTTGTCTCCGAGGTCTCGTTCTGGCTGATCGACTCGCCCGCGGTGCTGACGGTGTCGCTCACGGTCGTGCTGATACCCATGCTGCTCTTCGCCGGTATGAACGGCGCGCTCTCGACCATCCTCTCGCTCGGCGTCTTTAACGTGGTCAGCCGGGCCGCTGGGCAGGTCACCCCGCTCCAGCTGATGGAGCTGGCCCACCCCTCGCGCCCGCTGCTGCGGAAGCTCATCCGCGAGGCGCCTGGCACGTACTACCATAGTGTGGCCGTGGGTAACCTGGCCGAGGCCGCCGCCGAGGCCGTGGACGCCGACGCCCTGCTGCTGCGGGTGGCCGCCTACTACCACGATATCGGCAAGACGATCCGGCCCTACTTCTTCACCGATAACCAGATGGGGCGCGAGAATGTCCACAACGACCTCGACCCCGTCACTAGCGCCCAGATCATCGTCGACCACGTGCGCGAGGGCGTGAAGATGGCCCGGGCCGCCGGGCTGCCCCCCAGGATCATCGACTTTATCTCGACCCACCACGGCACCGGGCTGATCAAGCACTTCTACCAGCAGGCGCTCCAGCAGCAGGATACGGTGCGCGAGGAGGACTTCCGCTACCCCGGCCCGCGCCCGCAGACCCGCGAGCAGGCCATCCTGATGCTCGCCGACTCGGTCGAGGCCACGGTGCGCTCGAAGGCCCAGAACGGCAAGCTGGCCCCCGCGAGCGGCGACGATGCCCGCGCGTCCGGGGCCGCGGCCGGCACCCAGACCCTCGACGATCTGGTGCAGGCGATCATCGACGCGCGTGTGCGCGAGGGCGAGCTCGACAATTCGCCCCTGACTATGCGCGAGCTAACCCAGATCAAGCAGGCCTTCGTGATCAGCCTGCAGTCGATCTACCACCCGCGCGTCGACTACACGCCGACGACGGTGCGCTAGAAGATCATCGCCGGCCTCACCCCCTTGCCCCTCTCCGCTGCGGAGAGGGGGCGCCGAGCGCGGCGGGGCGGGGTGAGGTCGGCGCTACGCCCCTAGCCGCAGCGTGGGGTTCACGTCGATCTCCCAGCCGCTCTGCACGCCGGCCGCGAAGCGGTAGTAGGCCGCCGCGGCCACCATGGCGGCGTTGTCGGTGCAGAGGTCCAGGGGCGGGCAGTGGACGGGGATCGGCGCGCGGCGGGCCAGCTCCTCGCGCAGGCGCGTGTTGGCGGCGACCCCGCCGGCCAGCAGGATCGCCGAGGCCCCGTGGCGCGCGGCGGCGTCCACGGCCTTGGCCGTCAGCACATCGACCACCGACTCTTGAAAGGCGTGGGCCATCTGCCCGACAAACACCGGGTCGAGGGGCGCGGGCTGGGCCCCTGCGGCCGCTGGCTGCGGGCCGGCGGCTCGTCCGCGCGGGACCTTGTGCTCGGGCGCGGGCGCCTTCGGCATGCGTGACGCGAGCTCCTGCCGCTCCTGGACCTTGTGCAGCACCGCGGTCTTGATGCCGCTGAACGAGAAGTCATAGCTCTCGCGCAGCCAGGCCCGGGGCAGGGTGCCAGCGGGCGTCACGCCCTGGGCCGCGCGCTGTATGGCGGGGCCGCCGGGGTAGCCCAGGCCGAGGATGCGGGCGACCTTGTCGAAGGCCTCGCCCACGGCGTCGTCGCGGGTCTGGCCCAGCAGCGTGTAGTCGCCGTGGGCGCGCAGCAGCGCCAGCAGGGTGTGGCCGCCCGAGACCACCAGGGCCACGAGGGGGAACTCGGGCGGACCAGACGAGCGACGAAGGGCGGCCGACGAAGGGCGGCCGCTGGTCTGCGTGCGCCGCTGGTCGTTGGCCGTTGGCCCTTCGTCGTGGTCGAGCCAGCTGGCGTAGATATGGGCCTCGAGGTGGTTGACGCCGACAAAGGGCAGGCCGCGCTGCCAGGCTATGGCCTTGGCCGTATTGAGGCCGGTGAGCAGCGCGCCGCTGAGGCCTGGGCCGTAGGTGGCGGCGACCGCGTGCACGCCCGCCCATCCGCCCGGCACAGCGCGCAGGGCCTCCTCGACCACCGGGGCCAGGCTGAGGATATGCTGGCGCGAGGCGATCTCGGGCACGATGCCCCCGAAGCGCTGGTGCGTGTCCATCTGCGAGGCGACGACGTTGGCCAGCATCTTGCGCCCGCCGCGCACCACGGCGGCGGCGGTCTCGTCGCACGAGGTCTCGAGGGCCAGGATGGTGAGATCGTCGGGTGGCTGAGTCATAGTCATGGCACCAGTATACGCGATATGGGCCGGACATCGGCGTCATCTGCGGATGATCTGCCTGGCGCGCCAGACGTTGCGACGGCCCTGCGCCGCCCCCGGGTGGGCGCCCGCCCTCGCCACGAGGCGCGAGCCGC
>JAAXUL010001398.1 GCA_013336035.1 Chloroflexales bacterium | reverse complement strand
CGGCGCTATCGCCGCGGTGGACAGGGTGGACAGGGTGGATCTGGCGGTGCCGGCCGGGAGCTTCCTGGCCCTGCTCGGCCCCTCGGGCTGCGGCAAAACCACCATCCTACGCATGCTGGCAGGGCTCGAGGAGCCCAGCGGCGGCGAGATCGTCTTCGGCGAGCGCACGGTGGCCGACGGGCGACATGGGGCGATGGTGCCGCCGGGCCAGCGCGACGCGGGCCTGGTCTTCCAGAGCTACGCCCTGTGGCCCCATATGACCGTGCGCGAGAACATCAGCTGGCCGCTCAAGGTCAAGGGCTGGGGCGGGGCCGCGATCAGGGCGCGGGCCGACGAGGTGCTCGAGCTGCTGGCGATCAGCGCCCTGGCCGAGCGCTACCCCCACCAGATCAGCGGCGGCCAGCAGCAGCGCGTGGCGATCGCCCGCACAATCGCGCCACGCCCGCAGATCCTGCTCTTCGACGAGCCCCTCTCGAACCTCGACGCGCGGCTGCGGGTCGAGATGCGCAGCGAGCTGCTGCGCGTACACCGGGCCACCGGCGCCACCAGCGTCTATGTCACCCACGACCAGGTCGAGGCGATGACGATGGCCTCCCACGTCGCGGTGATGCGGGCGGGCCACGTCGAGCAGTTCGGCGCGCCCTACGATCTCCTGACCGCGCCGGCCACGCCGTTTGTCGCCACGTTTATCGGCACGCCGCCCGCGAACCTGATCCCGGCCCGCAGCGAGGGCGGCGTGTACCGCTACAAAGACCTGATCCTGGGCGCGGCCGACGGCGTGCTGCGCCCGCTGCTGCTGATGTACCGCGCCGAGAGCCTGCGCCTGCGGGCCGAGCCCGGCGAGCGCTGCCTGCCGGTGGAGTTCGCCGAGGCCACGCCGATGGCCGGCCGCGTCATCGTGACGGTCTGGGAGGCGGGCCGGCGGGTGACGGTGGTGTGCGATACACGAGAGGCCTACCGGGTCAGCGATACGATCTTTCTGGAGTTTCCGCCCCGACCTGATGCGGTCTTCCCGCAGGAGGACGCCCTATGACCAGGCTGATCTTTGTGCGCCACGGCGAGACGGACTGGAATGCCGAGCGCCGCCTTCAGGGCCAGGCCGACGTGGGGCTCTCGGCCTGCGGCCTGCGCCAGGTCGCGGCCCTGCGCCCGCTCGTCGCGGGGCTGGGGGCCGAGAGCGCCGTGGCCTCCGACCTGCGGCGCTGCCGTGAGACGAGCGCGGCCCTCGGCTTCTTAGCGCCGCGGCTCGACCCGCGGCTGCGCGAGGTCGATCTGGGCACGTGGACGGCCCGCCTGATCGACGAGCTGCGCGCCGAGGATGGCGAGGCCTACCACGCCTGGCGGGCCGGCAGCCACACGCCGCCGGGGGCCGAGGCCTGGGACGCGCTGGTCGGGCGGGTCAGCGCCGCGGTCGATGCGCTGGTGTCCGCCGGCGGGTCTCACCTCGTGGTCACTCACGGCGGGCCGATCCGGGCGGCCTGCCTGCACCTGCTCGGCCTGCACCCCCGCCACGTGCTCCCGGTCGCGCCGGCCAGCGTGACCGTGATCGAGGTCAGGCAGCGCCCGCGCCTGGCCGTCTATAACCTCACCGGGCGTCCCCTCGAGCTCGAGGCGCCGGACTGAGCGGCCTGGCCAGGTGCGCAGAGTGGTAGTGGCCAGCCCGCGAAGACGGAGAGTCATTTTTCCAGGGTGGAAGACGAGGTGAGCCAGAATCAGGAGACCATTTCAAAGCGGGGGAAGCGCAGCAGGAAGCCATCCGAGGCGATGTCGGGCGAGCGCCTTGCCATTCACCGGCGCGGTCCGCCCTCCAGCTCGGCGCGCACCATCGCGTCGCTGACCTCGGCGTAGCCCATGGTCGTCCGGATGTCCTTGTGCCCCAGCCGGCGCTGCACCGTCTCGATCTTGTGGTCCTCCTCCAGTAGCTCGGTCGCCGTCGTGTGACGGGGCTGGTGGATGGTTGGCCTACATTGCCTTCGCCCACCTCGCCCCCGAGCAGTTCCTGCTCATCTTCGGCCGCCTGCCCTCCGGTCGCTCTTCGCTTCAGCAAGCGCCGGGCGAGCGCTCGCCCTACCGCTTCCTCCTCGACGCCGTGCAGGCGGCCCTCGACAGCGGAGCCCTCGCCACCCGTGAGGGCCTTGGGCTGGAGGAGATCGCCTACGGT
>JAAXUL010000560.1 GCA_013336035.1 Chloroflexales bacterium | reverse complement strand
CAGCGTCTTGGTGATGTACTCCGCGATCGCCAGCAGCTGCGGCATCGGCTCGAACGGCTTTCCCAGGTAGTCCTGGTCCAAGCCCGCGACGATCACGCGTGTCCCTCGGCTCGCCAGCTCGTTGCAGACGGCGGGCAGATTGGCATCGAAGAACTGCCCCTCGTCTATGCCCACGACCTCGGTCGCTTCGTCGACCAGGGTATCGCCCATGTCAAAACAGATGGCCGGAAGGTGTAGAGCCATGCCTCAGCTCCCCGCAGAGGCCCGGGCCGCCCGGTCGTGGGGCGCCGAGGGCGTCGGCCTGCTCCGCACCGAGCTGCTGTTCCTCGAGCGGCCCGACCTGCCCGGCGAGGACGAGCAGCTGGCCCTCTACCAGTCTGTCGCCGCCGAGCTGCCCGGCGCGCCGATCACGGTGCGCACGCTCGATGTGGGCGGCGATAAGCACCTGCCCGCCTTCCCGCTGCCGAAAGAGGACAACCCCTTCCTGGGCTGGCGCGGCATCCGCATCGGCCTGAGCGAGCCTGAGACCATTCTGCTGCCCCAGCTGCGCGCGCTGCTGCGCGCCGGCGCGGGGGCGCCGATCAAGATCATGCTGCCGATGGTCAGCGCCGCCGACGAGGTGCGCCAGGCCCGCGCCCTGCTGCGACGCGCCCAGGCCGAGCTGGCGGCCGCGGGCCTGCCCCACGCCGCCCAGATCGAGCTGGGGATCATGGTCGAGGTTCCCGCCGCCGCGCTCAACGCCGAGGCCCTCGCCCGCGAGGCCGACTTCTTCAGCGTCGGCACCAATGATCTGACCCAGTACACCCTGGCCTGCGACCGCGGCAACAGCCGCGTGGCCGGGCTCTATCAGCCCCTCGACCCGGCGGTGCTGCGCCTGATCGCTATGGCCTGCGAGGCCGCCCACCGCCATGGGCGCCACGTCGCCGTCTGCGGCGAGCTCGGCGGCAACCCGCGGGCCACGGCCCTCCTGATCGGGCTGGGGGTAGACGAGCTGAGCTGCGCGCCCGCCGCGATACCCCACGTGCGCGCCGCGATCAGGGCCGCCGACAGCGCCGCCGCCCAGGCCCTCGCCGCCCAGGCCCTGCTCGCCGCCGGGCCCGATGAGGTGCAGAAGTTGCTCGACCAGCTGGAACAGGCCTGAGCCAATGCGCAGCGCCGCCCGCCACACCGATAGAGATCGCCCGGGCCGCCGCACGGCGAGGGCGATTATGCTAAAATACAGCGACGAATCGGCCAGACCCCATAGGTGCGCCTCAATGCTAGTGGGTCAACACACGCTGCGATGGGCGCAGGGGCGCCAGCGCTTCCCGCAATGGCGCCGCACGCTGCCCGCCACCCCCCCCGTCAGCATCGCGTCTGACCGTTAGCTGAAACGAGGGTGATTGCGCGACGCGCTCCACTACAACGCAGGCTCGGGCCAGCCAGAGCCCGACACGAACTGCCGCCGGTGTGTACTAGCTCTTCTCGCAGCACGGGCTGCGCCCGCATTGGGTGAGGGATGAACAACACCAACGCCTGGCCGACCGAAGGATCAGCTATGTCTCAACCGCAACCCGAGGCCGCGCGCCCGACACCGACCGTCAACCCGGCCGACATCCAGGCCTTGATCGCCCAGGGCAGGCAGCGCGGGTATGTCACCCTCGACGAGTTGCTCCACGTGGTCCCAACCCCCGAGGAGGCCGCCGAGGCCATCGACGCGGTCTATGCGGCCCTCGCCGAGGCCGGCGTGCCCGTGCGAGAGCCCACCGATGAGCAGACCCCTGAGGAGGAACCCATCGGCACGGTCACCATCGACCTCGATGAGGGCCTCTCCGACGCACTACTCGGCGATAGCGTGCGCCTCTATCTGCGCGAGATTGGCCAGGTCCCCCTGCTGACCGCCGATCAGGAGAAGCGCCTCGCCCAGGCGATCGAGAAGGGCCAGATCGCCGAGCAGAAGCTCAAGGGCACCACCCCCGGCACCGACGAGTACCGCAAGCTCGAGCGCGAGCGGGCCGCCGGCAACGATGCCCGCCAGCAGATGGCCGCCGCCAACCTGCGCCTCGTGGTCAGCATCGCCAAGCGCTACCGCGACCGCGGCCTCCCCCTGCTCGACCTCATCCAGGAGGGCAGCCTCGGCCTGCTACGCGCGATCGAGAAGTTCGACCACGACAAGGGCTTCAAGTTCTCGACCTACGCCACCTGGTGGATTAAGCAGGCCCTCTCGCGCGCCCTCGCCGACCAGTCGCGCCTCGTGCGCCTGCCCGTCCACCTCGGCGAGACGCTCAACCGCATCCAGGCCGCCCGCCGCCAGCTCACCCAGAGCCTCGGCCGCGAGCCCAACGACAGCGAGCTGGCCCAGTTCCTCAGCATGAGCGAGGAGAAGCTGCGCGAGCTGCGCCGCACCGCCCAGGACCCGGTCTCGCTCGCCACCCCCGTCGGCGAAGAGGCCGACAGCACCCTGGCCGACTTCATCCCCGACCCGCACGCCCTCGACGCCGACGACGCCGCCGCCAGCGGCATGCTCCGCCAGCAGATCGCCACCGCCCTCGACCAGCTCACCGAGCGCGAGCGCCGCGTCCTCGAGCTGCGCTACGGCCTCTCTGACGGCCAGCCCCGCACCCTCGAGGAGGTCGGCCGCGCCTTCGGCGTCACCCGCGAGCGCGTGCGCCAGATCGAGGTCAAGGCCCTGCGCAAGCTTCGCCACCCCCGGCTCGGCAAGCTCCTCAAGGACTACCTCGACCAGATCTAGCGGCCTACGCCCCCACGGTACACCCCTTGCACCATCGGCAGAGGAGCATACGCCGCCGCGCCCCCGGGGCGCGCGGCGGCCCCTTTAGCTGATGGAGGCCACCCATGACCCGCCGACTCGCCGCGCTGCTGCGCGACCTCGCCGCCACGCCCCGCGGCGACGCCCCTGTCCTCAGCATCTACCTCGACTGGAGCGTCGACGGCAGCGGCCGCCGCCCGTCCCTCGCCGCCCTGGACCAGCGGCTGGCCAGCTGCTCGGCCGATCTCGAGGAGCGGGGGCCCCGCCGCGATAGCTTCGAGGCCGACCGCTCGCGCCTGGACGCCTACCTTGACGCCGAGGTCCCCCTCGACGCCCGCGGCCTGGTGATCTTCGCCTGCGCCGCCACGCAGCTCTGGGTGAGCATCCCCCTCCTGGTCACGGTCGAGACCGCCGTGGCCTGCGACACCGCGCCCCACCTGTTTCAGCTGGCCCGCATTATCGAGGAGCACGAGACGTATCTGCTGGCTCTGGCCGAAGGCCAGGAGGCCCAGATCTATATCCTCTCGCCCGAGCGGATGGAGCAGGTTGACAGCACCGCGGCCCGCGAGGAGGTGCACCGCGTGCAGGTGGGCGGCTGGTCGCAGCTGCGCTATCAGCGCCACACCGGCTTCGTCCTCCAGCTCCATATGAATGACCTCGCCGCGGCCATGCAGGAGGCCGTCGAGCGGCACGACGCCCGCCACATTGTGATCCTGACCAACGACGCGATGAAGGGCCACCTGCGCCAGGCCCTGCCGCCCCAGCTGCGCGATCTGCTGGTCGAGATAGCGCCCTTCGACCGCGGCGTCGGCCCCGAAGCCCTCTTCAGCAGCCTCGAGCCCGTGCGCGAGGAGGTGGAGCGCAACGACGAGATGGCCCTGATCGGCCGCCTCGAGGACCAGCTGGCCACAAAGGGCGGGCTGGCCCTCGGCGGCGAGCAGGCGGTCACCACAGCCCTGCTCAAGGGCCAGGTGGACACCCTGCTGATCAGCTATGCCTATGGGGGCGCGGGCGGCGAGTGCCCGAGCTGCGGCGCCTTGCGGGTCGGCCAGCGCCAGCGGTGCCCCTTCGACGGCAGCGAGCTGGTGCCGGTCGAGCTGCGCGAGGCGATGGTGCTCCACACCCTGCGCCAGGGCGGCGCCGTCGAGATCATCGGGATTGAGGGCGCCCTCGAGCCCCACGGCGGCGTGGCCGCCCTGCTGCGCTTCCGCGACGATATCCAGAGCGAGGTGGGCGGCAAGTTTGTCGGCGATGGGATCGCGTGAGCTCAGGCGCCGAAGAGGTGCACCACCAGCAGCATCCCTTCTTCTACCTGGACCTGGGTGGGGGGCGTGACGATGACATTGCTCACACCTCGCGAGCGCTCGAAGCGCAGCTCGGCGCCGGCCAGGGGGTAGCGCAGGCCCCTGGTGGTGACGCCCCGGGCCGGGCCGCCCACCGGCAGCAGCGAGACGGTCTCGCCCACCGCGCCCGCGATGCTCGTCACGCCCCGCGCCAGGTAGGCCTCTTGCCCCTGGTCGAGCAGGCGCACGCGCAGGCCGGCCAGCTCGGGCAGAGCCAGCAGGGCCACGTTCGAGAGCCCCTGGTCCCAGCGGCCCCCGAGGGCGCCGAGCACATCGATCTGGGTGGCGCCCCGCTCGACAGCGTAGAGCAGGGCCAGCTCGAGGTCGGTCTCGTCTTTCTCGGGGGGGAAGCGGATGACGGTAGCGCCCGCGGCGGCGAAGGCCGCGAGCACGGCGGGCCGCAGCGAGTCGAAGTCGCCGACGACCACGTGGGGCGTGAGGGCGGCCTCGTGCAGGGCGTTGCCGCCGCCGTCGGCGGCGATCAGCAGGTCCGCCCGGGCCAGCAGATCGCGAAATGGGGCGGCGGTGAAGGTAGGCGCATTGGCGACGACTATTGCATACATGAAAATAGTTTACCCGATTATCGGATGCTGCGCCCCGCCAGCCCCGCGCCCCACAGCCCATCGTCAGGCCAGCGATCCTCCGCGGGGTGGAAGAGCTCGCGCACATCGGCGGCGCGGCGCAGCTGCCCGAAGGTGGTGGCGATAAAGGCCACCCGGCGCAGACGGGCCGCCGGCACCGGCAGAGGCAGGGCGGTCACGGGCCCCAGATCAACGCGATAGTAGCGCTCAGCCGCCCGCGGGTGGTCTGCCTCGGCGGGTAGCAGATCGCGGCGCAGCGCCAGCGTGTAGCGCAGCACCGCCGCGTAGTAGCGCACCGACCAGCGCTCGGCGCCGAAGGCCGCCGTCTGGTAGAAGGCCAGGTAGTCGGCGGCAAAGCGCGGCGGCACCCGCGCCAGGGGCACCCGGTACCAGCCCGCCTCGCGGGCCAGGGCCAGGTCGCGCGGGCGCGTCACCACCGCCACCAGCACGCGGGACTCGTCGTCGGGTTCGTCGTTTGGCATAGGGTAAAGGGGGTACAATGGATATGGGGTCTAGAGATTTCACATGTTGTACCGCTCGGCACAGCTGAAAGTTATGCGACGGCTTGCGCTCATCATCTGCGTGGCGCTGCTCGGCACGGGCTGCGCCGCGCCGCGCGCCGAGGTGCGCGCCAGCATGAGCGCCAGCGAGGCGGTTAGCCATGGCGCTGACGCCGGCTTCGAGCGCGCCTTTGCGCCGAGGCCGTTCGTCTTCCCGCGCGACCACGGCCCCCACCCCAGCTTCGCCATCGAGTGGTGGTACTTTACGGGCAACCTCGACGCGGGCGGGCGCCACTTCGGCTACCAGCTGACCTTCTTCCGCAGCGGGCTCACCCCCACGCCGCCCGAGCGCGCCTCGGCCTGGGGCGCTGGCAGCATCTATCTGGCCCACCTGGCCATCAGTGATGTGGCCGCCGGGCGCTTCTACGCCTACGAGCGCGTCAGCCGCGACAGCGCCGGCCTGGCCGGGGCCTCCGGCGAGCCCGTCCGTGTCT
>JAAXUL010001397.1 GCA_013336035.1 Chloroflexales bacterium | reverse complement strand
GGCCCCTCCGAGCGCCGTCACGCTACTTGCCGACGGCGAGCTGGAGGAAGCGCGGGTTCGCCGCCTGCTGGAACGCCGGCAGCTCGGGCGTCGAGCGGATGACCTGCTGGGCCAGCAGGAAGTCGGCGGTGGTCTTCAGCGCCTGGCCGAGGGCGCCGGGCTTGTCTACGGTCCCAAAGTAGGTGTCGGCGAGCTGCTCCTCGGCGGTCAGCCAGATCAGCCCCTCGATCTGCGCCTTGGCCTCGTCGGGGGTGATGCTGAGCTCCTCGGCGATGTAGGCCGTCGCCTGCTCAGGGTTGGCGCGGTAGAGCTCGACCGCCCGGGACAGCGTCTGCACGTAGGCCGCGACCACCTCGGGGTACTTGTCGCTGAAGTCGCGGGTCGCCACGGCCAGGTCGAAGGTGGGGAAGCCCTTGGCGGCCACCTCGTCGCTGCCGATCAGCTTCGTGCCGCCGCTGTCGTAGAGCTTCTGGAGCGTCGGCTGCCAGACGTACGCGGCGTCGATGTCGCCGCGGGTCCAGGCGGCCAGCAGGTCGGAGGGGTTCAGGTCGAGCAGAGTCACCTCGTCGGGCTTGATGCCGTTCAGCTGGAGGATCTGGAGCAGCGAGTAGTGGGTGGTCGAGCCGAAGGGTGCCCCGATCTTCTTGCCCTTGAGCTCGGCGATGCTGGCGATCGGCGCCCGGGCGGCCAGGGCCTCGGCGTTGCCGATCACATCGTAGATCGCGATCACGTCGTAGGGCAGATCCTGCGAGATGCCATTGGCGGCGGGGCTGCTGCCGACCAGGCCGATGTCGATGCCGCCAGCGGCAATCGCGGTGTTGACGTCGCGCCCGCTCTCGAACTGCTTCCACTCGATCGGCACGCCCAGCACCTGCTCGTACCAGCCCAGGTGCTTGGCCAGCAGCTCGGCGTTGGGGATGACCTGATAGCCGATGCGCACCTTCTCCGGCTTATTGGTGATCGCGATCTCCGGGTAGTCTCCGGCCAGGGGCACCTGCGCGGCGGCGCTGGGCGCGGCGGTGGGCGCGGCCGTGGTGGGGGCATCTGTCGGCGCGGCGGTCGCCGGGAGCTCGGTGGGCGCGGCGGTCGCCGGGGCGGTCGGGGCGCTGGGCGCCGTGGGGGCGGCGGTCGGGGCGGCGGCCTGGGGCGCGCCGCCGCAGGCGCTCAGCGCCAGGAGCAGCAGCACGACGGGCAGGACGACGCGGGACAGGGAGCGGTGGTTCATGCGGGCCTCCTATCGCAAACATATCGACACACTGCCTGCCGTCACGCGCGGCCGTGCCAGGGCACGACCAGGCGCTCGATCAGGCGCAGCAGCCCATCCAGGAGCAGGCCGGTGAGGCCCATCAGCAAGATGCCCACGAAGATCACGTCGCTCTGCAGGAACTTGCTGGCGTCGAGCACCATCCAGCCGATGCCATTGACCCCGGCGACCATCTCGGCCGCGACCAGGGTGGTGTAGGTGAAGCCGATCGAGACCCGCAGCCCGGTGAAGATCGCGGGCAGGCAGGCGGGGAAGACCACGTGCTGGAAGATCTGGCGGCGGCTCGCGCCGAGCGAGCGGGCGCCGTGGATGTAGTCTTTGCGCACCGCGCGGACGGCGGCGGCGGTGGCGATGAGCACCGGCGGCAGGCCCGCCAGCCAGAGCAGCATGATCTTCGAGCTGTCCTCGATGCCCAGCCAGATGATCAGCAGGGTGTAGTAGGCCAGGGGCGGCAGGGGGCGGTAGAACTCGATCAGGGGGTCGAAGATTGCCCCGACCTTGGTGCTGCTGCCGATCGCCATCCCGAGCGGCACGCCGATGGCCGCCGCGCCGAAGAAGGCCAGCAGCACGCGGCGCAGGCTCGCCCCCAGGTGCTCGGCCAGTGAGTGCCCGCGGTAGCCGTGGGCCAGGATATCGGTGAAGGCCAGCCAGACCTGGCGCGGCGCCGGCACAAAGTAGGCCGGCACCAGCCCGCTGCCGGCGACCAGCGACCAGACCAGCAGCAGCCCGCCGAGCGTCGCCGCCGTGATCAGCGGCTCGGCGCGCCAGCGGCGCGGCCGGCGGGGCGGCTGGGGCGCGGCGGCGGCGGCGGAGCGCTCTTCAGTGACCATCAGTCTCCTCACAGACTCACGACGCCGTTAGCGACACTCCGCCGCCGGCCCTGCGGGCGAGCAGACCG
>JAAXUL010001396.1 GCA_013336035.1 Chloroflexales bacterium | reverse complement strand
ATCAACCTCGGCTTCCTTGACCTGGAGGCCGGGGTTGATCAGCAGGTTGAGCGCTTTATCGGCCAGGCGTCGCTGCTCGGAGTTCTCGCGGTCGATCGGCGCCGTGCGGCTGAGCAGGTCGCGCGGGAAGGTCACACCCGCCGGCTCTAGGCAGGTCGCCCGTGCCAGGAGCGTACGCGCCAGCGCGCCGCCGGCGTCGGCCGGGTCAAGCCGCTCCAGGCCAATGGTCAGCACCGCATAGAGGCTGCTAGCCCGCTGCTGCGCCTCTAGAGTCGGAACATACAGCTCATCCTCGTTGGTGAGCGCCGGCTGCTCCAGGCGCTTCGCCTGCACTTCTTCGAGGAACGCTTCCGGTGATGTGTGTGGGAACTCGGCCAGGTAGCTTCCTGCAAGCTGGAGCGCCAGCGGCAGGTCGCCCAACTCCTTAGCGATAGGGTCGGCTTGCGCGGCGCTCAGCCGATCCTGATCATACTGGTTGGCCAGCTTCTGGAGCAATTCGACGCTATAAGGTCGCCCCAGTACTTCCAGATCCAGCGGCGTCAGGTTTTGCCCCGGACTCCATTGCTGCACCCGGCTCGTTACAAGCACGCGACAGCCGCCCGGGCCGGGCCGGTGGGTACGCAGCAGCTTCTCATCTTCACAGTTATCGAAGATCAACAGGCGCGGGATCGGCTTTCTCCACGCCTGCTTCACGTGGCGCACCTGCTCATCGGCCGACAGCTCGCCGAAGCCTGGCAGATCGAGCCCGCCAGGACCACCACCGGCAGCAACCTCGGTGGGCACAAGCTCCGGGCTGGCACAATCGATCCAGAAGACCCCGCCGGCGAAGTAGCGCCCGTAGCGATAGGCGAACTCCGAGGCGAGCTGGGTTTTACCCACGCCACCCATCCCGGTCGTCACCACCATGCTCTGGCCGGCCTTGAGGTGGCGAGCCAGCGTGCGCAGGTCATCGTCGCGGCCGGTGAACTGCTCATTGGGCAGCAGCTCGATGCGGTTGGGAACTGCCCCTAGCGCAACTCGGTCGGCCGGAGGGATCGGAGCATCGGCACTGGTTGGCAACGCCTCCAACAGTGCAGCGGGGTCGAGCGGTGCTGGCGGCAGCGGCAGCACAATCTGGATATCGCCGATGGTGATCACATCTCGCCCGGCGACCGCGCCGATAGAGACATCGCCAACCTGGGCGTGATCGAAGGAGACCTGCGACGCCTGTCCGACACGCTCGCGCAGGACACCCCAGGGGAGGGCGCCGCGCACGGCATCGGCGATCAGCGTCGGCAGCGAACCAAGTTCGGCCTTGAGGATCTGACTGAGCACTGCGGCCAACGATACCTGGATCTCATCAACTGCAATCACCTGGAGCGCCTGGCCGGGCCGGACAATCACCACATCGCCGCGCAGGCGCAACAGCTCGATCCGCTGCTCCTCGCGTAGTTTGAACTCCTGGCAAATGCGCTCGATCTCCTCGCGGCTGAAGGCCGGCTTGCCATCATTCAAGCGGCGGTTGAGCTGCGAGGGCGCGGTGAAGCCCATGCGCCGGCTGGCCTCAGCTTCAGTTAGGCCCGACTGAGTAATGATGCGGCGGATGGCGTCGCGTAGCTCCTGGCTCGACTCGGGCTCGGCGTATTTTGGCATGGCGTTCCTCGTTGCGCGAACCGCATCAGATCGTTGCTCGCATCCGCAATGCGCCAGAGGTGATGCTATGGATGTCATAGCGCTATGGCCCAGTCGGCCACCCTGGCGCCGGGCTGATCACCCGGCTTGGTGGTCATTCTTCAGCTCTGAGGAGAATGACCATGACACTCCAGCTTCTGCTCGTCGCCCTGTTCGCTATCATCCTGCACTTCCCTCACCGCCTCGACCGCCGCCGGGATTTCCTGGGCCGCGAGTTCGGCCGGGTCGAGGCCCTGGCCTACCGCTACACCTACGGCCCCGGCGCCGAGCAGCTCGACTATGCGCTGATGCGCCGGCTCCAGCGGCTTCTCCTGGCCCTGCTCGTCGAGGCCTGACCCGCCCTGCGCGGCAACCTGTTGCGCCGCTTGATCGCTGAGCTGCGCCGCTGGCTTGGGCTGTAGGCGAGCCCTAGCCGGGGAGGCGCTCCTGCCTCCCCGGCGCCACCTCCTCCAACATCCCGCGCCTCACAAACTCCCCCGAGCCCGCCGGGCGG
>JAAXUL010001395.1 GCA_013336035.1 Chloroflexales bacterium | reverse complement strand
CGATCAGGCGCGACGCCATTAGCGCCTGATCGTCTTCGGCGTGCCCGCCTTCCGGCAGATCTTCGCCGCCGCGCCGCCCTTCGGCACCAGGGTGCTTCAGACGGCCACCGAGCGCATGCAGGGCTACACCGCGATGCGCCACCAGCAAGAGAAGCTGGCCGCCCTGGGCAAGCTCTCGGCCGGCCTGTCCCACGAGCTGAACAACCCGGCCTCGGCGGCCAGCCGCGCCGCCGGCTCGCTCCGCGAGGGCCTGCCGACGCTCCAGTCGCGGGCGCTGCGCCTATGCAAGCTGGGCATGGGCGGCGACCAGATCGATCGGCTGGCCGCCTTTCAGGCGGGCCTGGCCTCGCGGCAGGTGGGCCTCGCGCCCCTCTCGAGCCTCGAGCGCTCGGACCACGAGGACGAGCTGGGCGACTGGCTGGCCGAGCGCGACGTGCCCGGGGCCTTCGATCTGGCCGCCCCCCTGGTTGCGGCCGGGGTGAGCCCCGACGAGCTCGCGGGCCTGGTCGAGGGGCTGCCGCCCGCCGCCGTCGCCGAGGCTCTGGCCTGGCTCGCCGAGTCAGCGGGCGCCGACGGCCTGCTCGCCGAGATCGAGCTGAGCACCCGGCGCATCGCCGATCTAGTGGGCGCCGTCAAGTCGTACTCGTACATAGACCAGGGGCCGGTTCAGGAGGTAGAGATCAACCGCGACCTCGAGAATACCCTGGCCGTCCTGGCCCATAAGCTCAAGAAAGGCGTGGAGGTGCAGCGTGAGTACGCGCCCGCCCTGCCGAAGATTATGGGGCGCGGCGGCGAGCTGAACCAGGTCTGGACGAACCTGATCGTCAACGCGATCGAGGCTATGGGCTACAAGGGCACGCTGCGGATCATCACGCGCTGCGAGCACGACTTCGTGATGGTCGAGGTGGCCGACAGCGGCCCGGGCATCCCGCCCGAGGTGGTGCCGCGCATCTTCGAGCCCTTCTTCACCACCAAGGGGGTCGGCAAGGGCACCGGCCTGGGTCTCGATATCAGCTACCGCATCGTGCGGCAGCACAATGGCACGATCGAGGTCCAGTCACAGCCGGGCAATACGCGCTTCATCGTGCGGCTGCCGCTGGGGGCAAGTTGACGTGCCCCGGCCGGCGTGGTAAAATCCGTCGGTCCGCCGGGGTAGCTCAGCGGTAGAGCAAACGGCTCATAATCGTTAGGTCGCGGGTTCGAATCCCGCCTCCGGCACCAGCTGACGAGTGGCACACGACTGTCACTCGTCATTTGTTATCTGCACGCCTCGTATGAGCGACCCCCTTCAGTCTCGCGTCCGCGCCTTCCTCCTCGACCGGGGGGTGCTGCGCCCCGACGCGCTGCTCCTGATGGCCGTCTCGGGCGGCCCCGACTCGCTATGCCTGCTGCACCTGCTGTGCGGGCTGCGCGCCGAGGGCGGACCGGCCCTCCACGTCGCCCACCTGGACCATGGCGTGCGGGGTGAGCAGGCCCGGGCCGAGGCCGAGGCCGTCGTCGCCACGGCCGCCGCGTGGGGCGTGCCTGCCACCGTCATCTACCGCGATGTTCCGCCCCTGGCCCGGGCGGCGGGCGAGGGGCTGCAGGCCGCGGCGCGCCGCGCCCGCTACGCCTTCCTTGCCGCGACGGCCCAGGCGGTTGGCGCCCAGGGCGTCGCCGTGGCCCACCAGGCCGACGACCAGGCCGAGACAGTGCTGCTCCACGCGCTGCGCGGCGCCGGCCTGGCCGGGCTGCGCGGGATGCGCGAGGTGGTGCCCTGGGCAGAGTGGGGCGCGCCCCACGGGGCCGTGGGCGGCGGCTGCGCGCTGATCAGGCCTCTGCTGACCACGACCCGGGCCGAGATTGGAGCGTACTGCGCCCGGCACGAGCTTGCGCCGGCAGACGACCCGAGCAACAGCTCGCCGCGCTATGCCCGGGCGCGGGTGCGGCGCCTGCTGCCGACCCTGGCCGCCGAGAACCCGCGCGTCGTGGCCGCCCTGGGCCGCACCGCACGGGTCTGCGCCGACGACTACGACTTCATCCAGGCCCAGCTCAATGCTGCCTGGCCAGCGCTGGCCGCCGAGGCCCCCGGCGCCATCCTGCTGCGCCGCGAGGTCTGGCATGCCCTGCACCCGGCCCTCCAGCGCTACGCCCTGCGCCGTGCCGCCGCCCGCCTGGGCACGGCCGAG
>JAAXUL010001394.1:791-2169 GCA_013336035.1 Chloroflexales bacterium | reverse complement strand
ACCCCGATCTGCTCGGGGCCGGCGCGCTCGGGTGGGGCGGGGCGACGGCGGCCGCGGCGATTCTGGTGGCACTAGCCATGCCCACCGCGCTGCCCAACCTTGCGGCAGGCCTGCCGGGCGCCGACGCAGAGCTGCCGTCAGGCATCGCGGCGATCGAGGGGCACGTACGGCGCGGCCAGCCCGCGCCCGCGGTCGACCCGGGGCTCTCGCGCCTGCCCGCCGTCACCCTCGGCGTATCGCTCGCCCACGGGCCGCCGGGCACGCTGAGCCTGCGCATCCGCGTGGGCGAGCCCCTTGAGCAGAGCCCCTGGCCGCGCTACTGGCGAGCGCGCGTGCTCAACCTCTACACAGGTGGCGGCTGGACGACCAACGCCCGCGTCGGCGCTTTCGTGGGGCTGCCCGCTGGCGAGGTGCCGCCCGAGACGGTTGTGCAGGAGGTGGAGGATCTGCGCGCCGACCGCGCCGTGCTCGTCGCCCTGCCCGATGTGCTGGGCCTGGACCGGCCGGCGACGGCCGAGCGGCTGCCCGACGGCTCGCTCGCCGCCCTTGGGGCCGGCGGCCAGGCCGGGCGCTACACCGTCGTGTCGCTGCCGCAGGAGCTGGCCAGCTATGGCGAGAGTCAGCCTGGCGCCCCGCCCGGGCGGGGCGACACGCTGGGCCTGCCGGCGAGCGTGCCGCAGCGCGTGCGCGACCTGGCCCAGACGATCGTCGGAGGCGCGGCGACGCCGCTAGAGCAGGCCCTGGCCCTGGAGGGCTACCTGCGCGAGCTGCCCTACACCTACGAGGTGCGCCCGCTGCCGCGGGGCGGCGACGCGGTGGACCAGTTCCTCTTCGAGATGCGGCACGGCTACTGCAGCTACTACGCCTCGGCGATGGCGGTGATGGCGCGCAGCCTGGGCATCCCGGCCCGCGTCGCCGTCGGCTACGCCACGGGCACCTACGACCCGACGAGCGGCACCTACACTGTGCGCGAGAGCGACGCCCACGCCTGGCCCGAGCTGCTGGTAGAGGGGCGCTGGCTGCCATTCGAGCCGACGCCCGTGCTCCCGCTGCCGGCCCGCCGGGCGAGCGCCGCCCTCCCCACGCCTGTGGCGGCCGTGACAGCAGAGCCGGACGCAGGGCCACGGCCGCTCTGGCCCGTGTGGCTCGGCCTGGGGCTCGTGGGCGCGGGCGCGGCGGCCTGGGCGGGCTGGCTGCTCTGGCGCCGCCGCCGAGTGCCCCTGCTGGCGCGGGCGCAGCTGCGGCTCGAGCGCCTGGGGGCGCGGGCGGGCGTGCCCTGGCCCGCCGGCGCGACCGTGCAGGAGTACGGGCGCCTGCTGGCGGCGCGGGCGACGGGGCCGTGCGGCGCGCTCGACGAGCTGGTCGGCCTGATCGAGCG
>JAAXUL010001394.1:0-781 GCA_013336035.1 Chloroflexales bacterium | reverse complement strand
GGCCCGCTACGGCGGAAGCCCGCTCAGCCCCGCGCAGGAGCGGCGGCTACAAAGCGCCGGCGACGAGCTGCGGGCCCGGCTCAGGCGTCAGGCATAAGCCCGAGCACAGCTGCGGGCCGCAGAGCCTCCAGGGCGGCCACCGCGCCCAGACGCGCCTGGAGCCTAGCGCAGCGCTGCCGCCCTACTCGCCCAGCCCGTAGACCCGCGCCGCATTGCGGCGCAGAATATCCTCGGCGGCGCCCTCGGCCTGGGCCGTGGTGAGCATGCCCTCGCCGACCAGGCGCCCGAGCGTCTGCCCAAGGGCGCGGCGCCCGTGCAGCGCGCCGACGTAGAACAGCTCGGGGATCGAGTGGGCGTCGGTCGCGAAGAGCACCTTGGCGACCGGCGCCAGCTCCAGGGCCTCGCTGAAGGCCGCCGCCGAACCGTGGGCGGTGAGCGGCACGGTCAGCGAGACGTCCACGAAGACGTTGGCGTAGAGCGCGGCCAGGTAGCCGGCCTCGCGCACATACGGGTAGCAGTGGAGCAGCACGAAGGGCACGCGGCGCAGGGCCGGGTCCTGCAGCAGCGGGCGCAGGTGAAGCGGGCCGGCCGTGCGCAGGTCGGCGTCGTCGTCGCCGAAGGCGACGTGGAACTGGACCGGGGTCGCCGTGGCGGCGGCCTCCTCGAGGGCGGCCCGCAGCAGATAGTCGAGCACGCGGCGCTCGCTGAGGCGCAGACGCCCCTCCCGGCGGGCCTGCTCGCGAGCCTCGACCAGGCCGGCGGCGGCCTCCTCGGGTGTGCG
>JAAXUL010001393.1 GCA_013336035.1 Chloroflexales bacterium | reverse complement strand
CCTAAGCACGTGCATCCTACCCGTTAGCAGTTAGGGGCGGCTGCTCCGCTACCCAGCGAGACGGATACTGGACTCCCCCAACCGGATAGGCGTCCAAAAACGACCCCTGCCGGAGGCTGCCCTAGTCTCTCCGACAGGCTGCTAGCGCCGGCGCAGCACCGACCTGCACTGAAAGGAGCCATTCCATGTCCCGCATTCCCCTTGTCCGCCGCGAGGAGGCCCCGCCCGAGCTTCAGGCCGAGTACGACCGGATCGTGCAGGAGCACGGCGTGGTCACGAATATGAAGGCCACGCTGCTGCACTCGCCCGTGGCCCTGCAGGCCGTGCTGGAGTGGTACACGCTGTTCGACCGGGTCAAGCCGGTGCTCGGCAGCCGGCTGGCGATCCTGTTCTGCCACGCGATCTCGCGCGAGAACGCCTGCGAGCTGTGCCTGACCTTCATGCGGCGCGAGATCATCGACGGGGGCGAGGACCCGGCGAACCTGGTGCTCGACGCGCGCGAGCAGGCGGTGGTCGACTTCGGGCGCCAGATCGCCGCCGACCCGAACCGGGTCTCTGACGAGCTGTACGGGCGGCTGGCGCAGCACTTCAGCCACGCCCAGATCGTCGATCTGACCGTCTTCGGCGCGCTGATGATCGTCAACAATATCGTCAACAGCGCGCTCCAGGTCGACCTGGACGAGTCGCTGGACCCCTACCGCATTCAGCCCGAGCAGATCCTCGCCTGAGCTGGCGACCTCACTGGCGCGTACGCAAGAGGAGAGGCACTACAGGAAGCTCCTAATACGCCCTACGACATCCTGTGGTCAGGGATGTCGTAGGGCCTCTCTCCGGCCGGGCAAGCTCATGCGGAGCTTCTGGCGCACCAGGGCATACACGGCCGAGTAGGACAGCCGGATCTGGTGCTGGTGCCAGAGCCAGTCGACAATCGCCTGGTAGGATCTGAAGTGCGGTGGGCCGGCGAGCAGTGCCCGTAGCTCGGCCTCGATCGCGGGCGTCACCGTGGGCGTTTTGCCCGACGGCACGTAGCACTCCAGCAGCGCCGCCAGCCCGCCGGAGGCGTAGCACTCGAGCCAGGCCCCGACCGTCTCACGGTGGACGCCGAGGGCCGCGGCCGCGGCGCGGCGCGTCCGCACCTGCTTGCTGGCGAACAGATAGAGCATCTGGATGCGCTGGGCGCGCTTGACAGTACGCTCGGCCTTCAGCAGCGCCTTGAGCGCCTCTGGGCGCTCGCTGATCGCTGGGATCGCCCGGTTCATTAGTCCCCCACGGCTCAGATGTAATACATGACGTTGCCCGCCCGCTGCCGCTTGCGCTGGCAGAGCTCGTCCAGGGTGATCGCAGCAAGCAGTCCCTCGACCCGGTCGCGCAGCTCGCCCCAGAGCTCGTTCACCAGGTCATGGTCCTCGGGGGTCGTTGGGAGGTGATCGTCACGAGACGTTTCGCCGGTGAGCAGGGGGCCGTCGATGGCGATCAGGATCTCGCGCAGGGAGATCGCCTCGGGGGCGCGCGCGAGCAGATGGCCGCCCTGCGGCCCGCGCACACTCTCGATCAGTCCGGCGCGGCGCAGCACGATCAGCAGCTGGTTGAGATAGTTGACTGGGATGCCCTGGCGGGTGGCGATCGCCTCGCTCTGCACCGGCCCCGCGCCGACGTGCTGGGCCAGATCGAAGAGGGCCCGCAGGGCGTAGTCGCCCTTGTTAGAGATGCGCATCGCGTACCTCAGTGGAGTGAGCACATGTGAGAGCCGGCGCGTCTCACCGCGGGTTCTGCCAGCCGCAGTGGCATGAGGGCCGCTGCGCGCCAGGCGTCGTCGAGCACACGGACTTCGGGGTAATCCAGGCTGCGCAGCAGTAGGTACGTGTGGGCGGCGCGCATGCCCGAGGTGCAGTAGGTGACGATACGCTGGTCGGGCGTGATGCCCAGGCGCTGCAGCTCGGCCCGCAGCTCGCCGGGCGGGCGCAGCATCGCCCAGCTTCCGGTCGGCGTGCCGTTGCTCCACTCCCAGTGCCAGGCCCCCGGCAGATGCCCGGCGGCGTACTCGTGGGCGCCCCGCACATCGAGCAGCAGCAGCGTGCGGTCACCCGTGTGGGCCTGCAGCCAGGCGAGGTCCACGCGCTGGGTCTCGTCGGCGCCGAGTGGGAAGCTGCGCGGGTAGGCCAGCAGCGC
>JAAXUL010000559.1 GCA_013336035.1 Chloroflexales bacterium | reverse complement strand
CAATGACAGCGGCCGGCTCACTCGGATCGCCCCCGACGGCACCCAACGCGAGGTGATTGCCGGCACCGCCCTGGACGGCACCGGGGGGATCGGGGAGTTCGATGTCTCGCTCGCTGACGGCGGGCTGGCCTACCTGGAGCAGCGTCTGGCCGGCGGGCACAGCGTGGGCGCGCTGGTACGCGCCGATCCCGATGGCGGCAATCCACAGGCCCTGCTGGAGGGCGACTACTTCACCAGCCCGCGCTGGTCGCCCGACGGCGCGCAGTTGGCGCTGGGGGTGATGGAGCTGATCGGCGGGCCGCCGCCGACGCTGGACCCGGGGGTCTACCTGATCCCGGCGTCCGGCGGCGCGCCACGGCTGATACAGGCCAGCGATCGTGCCAGGCCTGAGGCGACCACCCGCGTCTACGTGCCCCGGGCCTGGTCACCGGATGGCGGGCGGCTCCTGCTCAAGGTCTATGGGCCCGAGACCGGCGCCTGTGACCTGGCGGTGATCCCGGCGGATGGCGGGCCGCTGGTGGCCGTTACTGCCCCTGAGGGGTTGATCATCGACTGCGACCGGACTGTCTGGCGTGCCGACGGTGGGGCCATTGCGCTGAACATGTTCCGCCGGGGCTTCGGCATGCCGGAGCCTGGCCTGTGGCAGGCTGACCCGAGCAGCGGCGCGTTGACCGTGCTGATCCCGCCGCAGGGGCCAGCGGGCTGGACCACGGTCAGCAGCGTCGGCGCTGCCCTGGATGGCGGCTGGCTGGCCCTGGTCGCCGTCACCGACGAGGCACCGGTCGAGCAGCAGATCCTCGAGCGGCAGCTGGCGCGCATCGCCGCCGACGGCGCCATCACCCTGCTCCGCCCGGAACAGTATCCGCTGGGCTGGTCGATCTTCGCCTGGGCGCCCGACCGCAGCGGAGTGGTGGCGCAGCGTATCGCCGGGGTGGACGACACGCCCCTGCTCTGGCTGCCGCTTCAGGGCGACATAGTTGAGCTCTATCCCGCCGGGCGCAGCTCCCGCATCACCGTTGCCTGGGGTGGTGCCGGAGACGATCCGTGACCAGGGGTGGCCGCACGGCAGTCGCGCGCTGTATCGATCCGCCGCACGGCCCCCAGGTTAGCGCTGCTCCCAGTAGGTGCGGTGTGGCCCGAAGACCCAGACCTGATCGGTCTCGAGCAGATGAACGACAAGGCCACCGCCGCCGAAGTACTGCACATCAGAGGCCAGGTTTAATGGACCCCAGCGCCAGGTGCCTTTCTCCCGCTCGAGCTGGCGGCGGATCTGGCGCTCCTCCCAGTCTGCGCCGAGCAGGCCCCCGCCGACGAAGACCGTGACAGCGTGGGCGGCGAGACCGATGCCCCAGCCCAGCAGCGGCCAGATCGACCAGGCGCTCCTGTTGGCCAAGCTTATGAGTGTGAGAAAGGCATTGACCAGGATGTAGACCGTCAGGTGGATGTAGAACTGGCGCAGCCGGGCGACCTGCGCGCGGGCTCGTAGCGCTGCTGCTCGTCCATCGTGGGTGCTCCTTTCCATTCGCGCCCGATGCAAGGCGCTAATAGTTCGGCTAAAACGCTTCGCGTCGGCTACGCCAACGGCTATCCGCTATCCGCTACGCGCTCATCGTCATTCGGTCGCAGGTCGATGGTCTCGGCAGTCATCGCCGTATCGGTGCCCAGCCGGTGGAGGCGCGTTGGCGTCACCACTACCAGGGCGCTCCAGGCGTGCTCTGGCGCGGCGAGGAGTCTCAGGTCGGGCGGGTAGTCCAGGGGCGCCAGCACCCTGGCCGTGCCCTGCAGCTGCCATACGGGTGAGATCGCCAGGATCTGTGACCGCTGCTCCAGATTGAAGAGCAGGTCTGAGGTGCGCGGCACCAGGGCGTAGAGCCGCAGGCCCCGGGCCTCGCAGGGCACCACCGCGGCCTGCAACTCCGCCGGCCCCCAGGTCAGGAGGGTGGCCTGGGAGGCGGCGCCGAGGAGATCCGCCGCACGGTGGCGGAGATCGTCGAGCATCACGCTTCCCTTCGCTCACGTCGAGCTGCGAAGCTGTGGAGCTGGCTGTGCGCTCAAGCTCCCAGCTCGCATCGCTGCCCAGTTTTGGCACTCAGGATAGGCTGCTCGGCGACGCCTGTCGTCTATCGAAAGGTAGATCTGCGCAAGCGGCTGAATGTGGGCGCCTCTTGTCACTGTGTTAGTACCCGCACCGAGGCAGTCGCCCGCGCGGGCTCGGCCTGCTCTAAGATCTACCTTTTGATAGACGACACATCAGATTGGTGTCGGGTACGCTGGCTGCGATGACGCGGCTGCGGAACCTGGCGGGCGACGCAGCGGAATAGCGGAGGCACGATGAACACAGCGCACATCCGTGAGCCGTTGCCTGCGGGGCGGCGCTACGACCTCGACTGGCTGCGCGTGCTGGCGATTCTGATGATCTTCATCTTCCACGCCGGTCGCTTCTTCGATACGCGCGACTGGCATATCAAGAACGCCACGCAGCACGACGCGGTGATGTTCTGGACGGCCTTTGTCGCCAGCTGGATTATGCCCCTCATTTTCGTCGTCTCGGCCGCCAGCACCTTCTACGCCCTCGGCACCCGCGGCGCGGGCGTCTTCGTGAAGGATCGCGCCTTGCGCCTGCTCGTACCTCTAGCGGTAGGCGTCTTCACCCACGTTGTCCTCCAGGAATATCTGGACCAGCTGACCCACGCCGAGTTCAGCGGCTCGTTCTGGGCTTTCTATGCGCCGCACTTTGCAAGTGTGCTCGGCGCCGACGGCGGCATCAATGGCATGCGGCTCTGGCGTCTGGCCCGCGGCCTGCACCTGTGGTATCTGATCATCCTCTTCGTCTTCAGCGTCGGCTTCCTGCCGCTGCTCGCCTGGCTCCGGAGCGATGCCGGGCGACGGGTCTACCAGCGCGTCGGCGACGTGCTTGCGCTGCCGGGTGTAGTCTACCTGCTCGCGATCCCGCTCCTCGGCGCGCTGGCGCTGGCCCGGCCCGACTCGCTCCTCCTGGATCCGAACCCCTACGCCAACTGGAACCTGCTCGCCTACGCGCAGTTCTTCCTCTACGGCTTTGTGATCGCCACCCACGCGGCCGTGCGCCGCGCGGTCGAGCGCAGCCGCTGGATCTCCCTGGGCGTGGGAGCGCTGACTGCCGCGGGCCTGATCGCCGCCTTTGCGGGGGCCATACGGCTGCCTGGCGAGTTGCAGCTGCTGGTCACCGGGGTCTTCTTCGTCCTGAACGGGTGGCTCTGGGTGCTCGCTACCCTCGGCTTCGCTTCGTGGTATCTCACCAGGACAGCGCCGCTGCTCAGCTACGCGAACGAGGCGGTGCTGCCCTTCTACGTGCTGCACCAGTCGGCGCTGATCGTGATCGGCTATTTCGTCGTGGGCTGGCCGATCCCCGACCCGCTCAAGTTCCTGGTGATCGCCGGAGGCTCGTTCGGCCTGATCATGCTTACCTATGAGTACCTGATCCGGCGGGTGAACGTGCTGCGCTTCCTCTTCGGGATGCGCCCCCTGCGACGGGCGCCACAGCCACAGGTGGTGCGCGGGGCGGCCTAATCCACCTGGGCCTCACACTGGCCCCTGCGAACCTTACGGATCGGCGGACGGGTCGGGCGGCGGGAAGCGCAGGCCCTCCGAGAGCATCGCGAAGACCCAGGATGGGTCGGCGGGGGCCGGAGGCTCCTCGTCGGTCAGCCTTCGCGGGATGTCACACATAGTGGCGCTGCTCCTTGGCGTACGATCAACTGGTCGGCCTGGCCGAGGGCAACGGCCAGGGCCTGCGCCACGCGGATGGCGAGCGCGCCGGCGGCGGCCTGGTAGCGCAGGATGGTGTCGCGGAGTTCGGGCAGGGCCGCCGGCCACTGGTTCGGCCCGCGCAGGCGGGCCCAGGGCGGCTGGTCGGCGGCGAGTAGCAGCGCGTCCCGCTCGGCGCCAATATCGACCTGCTCGCACCAGTCCCGCTCGCCGCGGGTGTACTCCTGGCCGGCGGGCTGAGCCACGGTGGGCTGCACGGCTGCGGCGGTGGCCCCCGGCTGGGCGGTAACGGTAGAGCCGTCTCATCAGGTCCTCCTTCTGGTGCGGGTGTGCGGCGACATTGCCGTCCCAAGGATGGACCAATCCATAATATAATTACTCTATTTTATCAATAAATCCCCAGCTATGAACCAGGCACACTAGAGCGCGAGCCGGTAGACCTAGACCAGCTGCTCTCGTATATCGCCGGCTCAACTGTCAGGCTCAGCCCCCAGGGGCTTCACGAGCTTGTAGACTTCCTCGTGGTACCCGTGGCGCAGGTAGAGGCGTCGGGCCCGCTCATTGCCCGCAAACGTGTCGAGGGCGATATGCCGGTAGCCACATTCACGCGCCCAGCGCTCGGCCGCCGCGAGCATCTGCTGGCCGACCCCCTGCCCTTCGGCCACCGCCGCCACGGCGAGCAGTGCGAGATAGGCCTGCGGGGCCCCGGTCAGAAAATCGCGCTGCTCCTGCAGGTGGATCACCCCGAGGGACTCGTCGCCGCGCACGGCGATGAGCACCCCGCCAGCGCCGATCGCGGCCACCGCCGCCTCGACCTCGCCGGTATGGAAGCCCTGCGCCTGTGCCGGGTCACGCCAGGGGGGTACGCCCACGGCCGCGAGCCGCGGCGCCAGGCTGCGGATGAACGGCGTATCACCCGGTCGCGCCGGCCGCACGGTAACCGGCGGGGCGGGCGTGCCGCCAGCCACCGCGGGGTCCGGCACGCGCCAGTAGTCACGCATGAGCTCATAGGACCAGGCGGGCTGAATCACCGGCGTGCGCGGCAGGAACTCGGCCAACACCGGCTTAATATCGAGCACGGGGGTGCCGTCGATCGCGTCGAGCTCTGCCACGTGGAGGCGCCGCCCGGCGACCCCCAGGATGCGCACGGTGGTCAGGCCCAGGCGGTTCGGCCGGTTCTTGCCGCGCTGCGCGAAGATGCCCACCGCGGGCCAGGCGGGGTTGTTACGCGGACGGCGCGCCCCCGTGACGATCTTTGCCGGATCGACCTGGTCGAAGACAAAGATAATCTCGGCGTGCGAGAACGCCTCCATCCCGACGAGGGCCTCCGCGGGCATGCGGTCGGCGAGCTCAATCGCGGCCACACTCCCGCCCCAGTCGTCATCTTCGGGGGTCTGCCGTGTCGCCCGCACATAGCCGATCGGTGTGACGGTGAGTTCCACGAGCTTCTCCTTGGGAGCGCCTGTCCCCGCCGCGCTGCCGTGCGCCCATCACCTGGCTGGGCTGCGTTTTGGCCAGCGGGCGGTTGGACGAGGCGCGGCATCAGCATGCGATTGCGCTCACCCATCCCCGTCAGCGTGCTGGTGCGTCTGGGAACGGGCAGGGGCGTGACGGAGACGCCGTGCGGCTCACCGGCGGGCCTGGCCACGCTGCCCTGAAACAGCGAATAGGTGAAGAATGCATAGTACGCTCCAGCGGGATACGCCACGTCGCGCCCAACGGCCAGCAGCTCGGGCGCGACATCCACGACTTTGACGTGGCCCTGGCCTCTAGAGTGCCCTAGATCAGGGCGAGAGCCGAAGTATGGTATACTAGCCGGCAGTGTGTTTATTTCGGGTCAGCGCCCGCAGAGACAAATAGGAGCGCGAGAAGTATGGGTATGCGAGGTCCTCGGATGGGCGGTGGTGGTGGTGGTGGCCGCATGCGCGGTCGCCGCCGCGAGTGC
>JAAXUL010001392.1 GCA_013336035.1 Chloroflexales bacterium | reverse complement strand
CGAGGCCGACTACCTCAAGCGCATCACAGATGAGAAGCGCCGCGCCGACGACCTGCTCCATGTGGTCATCCCGATCGGGGTCTCGCTCACCGTCGAGAAGAACTTCAACCGCCTGCTCGAGAAGATCGTCCTTGAGGCCCAGGAGCTGTGCAGCGCCGACGGCGGCAGCCTCTATCTGCGCACCGAGGACAACAAGCTGCGCTTCGTGATCGTGCGCAACCGCTCGCTGAACATCGCGATGGGCGGCGTCGCCAGCAAAGACATCCCCTTCCCACCCCTGCGCCTCTACGACGAGCAGAGCGGCGCGCCCCTCTTTAACTACGTGGTCACTCACGCGGCCCTCGAGGGCAAGACGATCAACATCGCCGACGCCTACCACGAAGACGGCTACGACTTCTCGGGCACGCGCGACTTCGACGCGCGCACGGGCTACCGCACCACCTCGGTGCTGAACATCCCGCTGAAGGACGGTAACAGGCGCGTGATCGGCGTGCTCCAGCTGATCAACGCCCTCGACGCCGCGGGCCAGGTCATCCCCTTCGACGAGGTCGCCGCCCAGATGCTCGAGTCGCTCGGCGCCCTGGCCGCGGCCGCCCTCGCCGCCTACGCCCGGGAGCAGCAGCTCAAGCAAGAGATCGCCGACCTGCGCATCGAGATCGACCAGGTCAAGCGACAGCGCGAGGTCGAGGAGATCGTCAGCTCGCCGTACTTCGCCGGCCTCCAGGAGAAGGCCCAGAGCATACGCGCGGGCGCCCCCCTCGCCCGGGCCGAGGCCGAGGCCGAGCGGCGCGACCGCCAGCGCGCCCCCGAGCGGCGCGTCTTTGTGGTCGATGGCCAGGAGATCGTCGCGCGCGAGCAGGGGCCGCCCCGTGGGCGCCTGCTACTGATGCTCCACGGCTGGTCCAGCTCGTGGTACGCCCTCTCGCCGATGATGGCTGTGCTCAGCGACCGCTACCGCTGTATCTCGGTGGACCTGCCAGGCTACGGCGAGTCGCCGCCCCTGCCCAGGCGGGCCTCGATCCCGGCCTACGCCGACCTGATGGCCGGGCTGATCCGGCAGCTCAGCCCGGGCCTGCCGGCCTTTGTCATGGGCCACTCGATGGGCGGCATGACTGCTCTGACGATGGCCCTGCGCCACCGCGAGGTGATCGAGCGTATGGTGCTGCTCTGCCCGACCGTGAGCGGCAGGCTCTCGTTCTGGATCAACGCCTTCATCTCGCCGATCACGATGCTCGAGCGCTCGCCGGTCGGGGGCGGCATCGTGGCCCGGCTCGAGCCGTATATGCTGAGCGTGACCGACCGCCTGATGCGCCCCGCCTCATTCGCCCAGCGCACCGGTATCTCTGAGGCCGACTACCACCGCCTGCGGGCCGACGCCCGCCGCCCCGGCCAGGGCCGTATCCGCGCCGAGTGCTTCTGGGCTATGCGCGAGAATAACCTTGAGGAGCGGCTCGACCAGGTGAGCGTGCCCTCGCTGGTGATCTGGGGCATGGAGGACAACACGGTGCCCCTGCGCGATGCCAGCCTGGTGGCCGACAAGTGGCCCGTCGCCGAGCTGCGCGTGCTGCCCAAGGCCGGCCACTGGCCCCAGTTCGAGACTCCCGAGATCACCAGGCGCTACGTCCGCTCATTCCTTAGCACCCCCATCAAGCTGCTCAAGGGCCAGACCGCGCTCTAAATCTATGCACCGCTGCGCCATAGCTGGGGGGCGCCGGCCGCCGACAGCGTGTCGGCCGGTTCGTGCTACACTAGAGAGAAGATGCTCCGTGATGTTTGCGCTTAGAAGGTCCCTATGTCCGCCGTAGACCCTACTCTCTCAAGGACCATCCGCGACATTCTAGCCGCCGATGGAAAGATCGGTACAGCCACACTGGTCGCGCAGCTACAGAAACTGGGTTTCACCTCGCTGCCCACTATCTGGAAGACGCTCGAGCTGCTCGAGCGCACCGGTGAGGTGCGCAGCGTGCTCATCGTCGGGTGCGGCTTCATCGGGGTGGAGCTCGCCCTGCTGCTCTCCGACCTCGGCGCCACGGTGACGGTGCTCGGCCGCCGCGGCTGGGTGATGCCTCGCATGCTGGACCCGCAGACCGCGGCGCTTCTCGACAAGTTCCGCCACGGCCAGGATTTTCTCCGGCAAACGCGCATCCGTCGTCAGGTGGCCGGATACCAC
>JAAXUL010000558.1 GCA_013336035.1 Chloroflexales bacterium | reverse complement strand
GGGGAACCAGGGCAAACGGACCGCGGGCGTTGACCGGGTTACCTGGGAGACGCCAGAAGCGAAGACTGCCGCCGTACAGGCGCTGCGCCATCGTCCCTATCGTCCCCAACCGCTGCGGCGCGTGTACATCCCGAAAAGCAACGGCAAACAGCGCCCCCTGGGGATCCCGACCATGCACGACCGGGCGATGCAGGCACTCCACCTGCTGGCCCTTAACCCTGTCGCGGAGACCACAGGCGATCCGAACTCGTATGGGTTCCGGGGCGAGCGATCCACCGCCGACGCCATCGAGCAATGCTTCATCACCCTGGCCAGGAAGGCGTCGGCGCAATGGATCCTGGAAGGCGACATCCAGGCTTGCTTTGACCGGATCAGCCATGACTGGCTCCTGGCCCACGTCCCCATGGACAAAGCCATTCTCCAGAAATGGCTGAAGGTGGGCTACATGGAACAGCACGTCCTCTACGCCACGGAGGCGGGCACCCCCCAGGGGGGGATTATTTCGCCCGTTCTCGCCAATCTGGCGCTTGATGGCCTGGAGGAAGCAGTTCGCCAACTCCACCCCACAACGACCCGACGTGGCCAACAAGTCAAGATTAACGTGGTGCGCTATGCGGACGATTTCATCATCACGGGTGCCTCCGAGGCGCTCCTGCGCGATGAAATCAAGCCGCTCGTGGAACAGTTCATGAGCGAGCGAGGCCTGACCCTCTCGCCAGAGAAAACCAGCCTCACGCATATCACGGACGGGTTCGACTTTCTGGGGCAGCACGTCCGGAAGTACCGGAACGGCAAACAGAGCAAGTTCCTCATCACGCCGTCGGCCAAGAGCCGCAAAGCCCTGCTCCTGCAAGTTCGCACGATTGTGAAAGGAAACAAGCAAGCCAGGGCAGGCGAGCTGATCCAGAAACTCAACCCCGTGCTGCGGGGCTGGGCGAACTACCATCGCCATGTCGTGAGCAAGCACACCTTTAGCAGCGTGGACCATGTGGTCTTCGAGAAGATATGGCGCTGGGCGAAGCGACGGCATCCGAGCAAATCGGCTGGCTGGCTGCGGAAGCGCTACTTCCGCCCGGTCGGCGGGCAGGCCTGGATCTTTCGCGGCGAGGTTCTCGGGAAGAACGAGAAGCTCCGTCCAGTTCACCTCTACCAACTCAGCAGCATGCCCATCACACGCCACATCAAAGTCAGGGGGGCAGCGAACCCGTTTGACCCACAATGGGAACCCTACTTCGAGGCACGGTTGGACGTGAAGATGCGAGGGAACCTGCGCGGGCGACGACAGCTGCTGCGCCTTTGGAAAGAGCAAGACGGGATCTGCCCGGTCTGCAACCAGAAGATCACCGAGATTACGGGATGGCATAGCCATCACCTGATCTGGCGAACCCATGGGGGCACGAGCGGAGTAGCGAACCGTGTGCTGCTGCATCCCAACTGCCATAAGCAGGTCCATAGTCAAGGAGTGGCCGTGGCGAAACCGCGTTCGGAGACGAGCGTTTGAACGGCTTGAGCTGTATGCCGGGAAACTGGCCCGTACAGTTCTTAGGGGGCGGGGCGGCGGCAACGCCGCCCTGCTACCCGACACCAGCCGCACCTGTGCCGTGTGCGGGCATTGCGAGAAGGCCAATCGGGTTGATCAGGCCCATTTTCGTTGCCTCTCGTGCGGCCATACCGCTGCCGCCGATACGAACGCTGCCGTGAATATCGCGTTGAGGGCCGCAAGTCAGACGGCCTATCGTGCTGCGCCTGCTACGCAGGAGGAGCAAGCACAAGCCCAGCAGCTTTAGCGCTGGGTTCTTGACCAGTCGTGCCGTCACAGATCAAGGCTTGTCTGCTCAGGAATATCAAGATCCTCGCCGGTCAGCTGGCGGTACGCCCCTCGGACAAATGCCACTGCGTTGGCGTATTCGCTCAGCGGCAGATCCTCATAGCGACTCAGCCGGAACCGGGCCTTCAAGCTGGCCCAGCACGACGCGTAGGGGTTGCGCTTCGACTCGGGCTCACGTTCGGCGCGAGCTTTTCCCCAGGCTTGGACAAGCGTGTAGAGATAGCCGCGCTGCGCGTCGGTGATGGGCTCAATCGTGCGGTTCTCCACGGCGCGGAGTCGTGCGTCGAGATCGCGCCACGCCTGGCGGGCGCGGTTCATGCCCGTGTCGAACTCGCGCTGCCGCTCCTGCAGGTCGCGCACCTGCTCAGCGAGGAGTTCAGCGTTGCTCACGACGCGGTCAATGCGGTCAAGGTCACGGAGATCCTCGATCTCCCTGCTGGAGCCCTGGGGAAAACCCATCAGCCGGTTGAACGCGGCCGAGACCTCAGCAACCAGGTAGCTGCGGAGGTGCGCGATCCGCTGCAGGATGTGCTCCTTCGCCTTCGTCTTCTTCGGCGTGACCCCCAGCAGCCACACAGAGAACAGATCGAGCAGGAGGAAATAGTGCTCCCGTTCCCCAGCGCTCGTCGTAATGACGGCGCGCACCAGGCCCGACGCGAGGATCTCATTCCGACGAATCCGTCGAAGCTGAGACTCGGGTAGCGAGTCGATGATCGCGCTCATCTCAGAGACAGACAAGTAGATACGGCCATCAGCCAGGCGGATCGCCAGGACCACCTCATCGAACAGGGTGATGGGGAGCTGCTCGGTCGGGTTCACGAGGGGGACATCGTTGGAAGTGCGTCCGGTGCTCGGAGGATCAGTAGGGCCGCTCATCTGGCTCCTCGGTGTCTTGTCCTGAGTGAACAACGCAGAGCCCTACTGTAGCACGTCTGTTTGCTCACGTCAATCAGCGACACACGCGCAACCCTAACGTATTGTCCTGACTGAACAAAGGGGCGCTGACAACTTGTCAGACCCGTATTGTCCTGACTGAACAAAGAGGCGCTGACAACTTGTCAGACCCCCGAGGCGCTCGCCACCGACCCGCCGGTCGTCAACCTGGTCCCGCTCGACGAGGCGGGCAAGCAGGCGGCCGCGCTGGCCCTCCGAGACGACCGAGTCCGCACGGCGATCACGACGGGCAGCGGTGACCCGCTGCTCACCGAGGTCATGGTCGTCCGACCAACGCGCACCAGCGACCAGCCCACCGGCGAGCCCACGGGCTGTGGAAGCGGCTGCACCACCGTTCAGCTCTACACCTACCCGACCAATACGACGACGACCGTCCTGGTCGACCGCGCCGCCCAGAGCGTCCGCGCAGTCACCTCGCTCCCGGACAGCCAGCCCGAGATCCCCGAGCACCTCGCCAAGCTGGCGGTGGCCATCGCGCGCGCCACACCCGAGGTGCAGCAGCAGCTGCAGATGGTGCCGCCGGCGGAGATGGCCACGATGGAGGCGACAAAGACGGCCCTCGGCGGGACGAGCTGCGACCGCTCGCGGCACCTCTGCGTCGCCCCGGTCTTCCGTTGGGGCGAGCGCGCGCTCTGGGCGGTCACCGACCTGGTCGACCTGGCCGTGGTCGGCGTGCAGTGGACAGATCTTGCCGCCTCAAGCGGCCGTCGGGTCACCGAGACCAGCGTGCAGAACGCCGTCGTCGCCAAGGCTCTGTGACACGCCGGAAACACTGACCTGGGGCGACTGGACGCTCAGCTACCTGCTCACCTCGTCGGACGGCCTCGAGGTGCGCGCGGCGCAGTTCAAGGGCCAGCCGGTAGCCGACTCGCTGAAGATTGTCGACTGGCACGTTCGCTACCCTGGTGCCAATGGCCAGGCTGCCGGCTTCGCCGACGCCGTCGGCGAAGCCGGTCTTCTCACAGGCCGCGGTCGTGCCGTTCGCCCCGCCGGTCGTCGAGCCGATCACCGAAGGCGGGAAGGAGATCGGCGTCAGCATCAGCCAGGAGTTCCGCTCCGAGCTCTGGCCGGTGCCCTGCAACTACTCCTACACCAACCGCTTCGCCTTCTACGCGGACGGGACGTGGGAGATGCTCGGCATCAGCAAGGGCCGCGGCTGCGGCACCCAGGGGGTCTACCGCCCGATCTTCCGTATCGCGCTCGCCGGCGAGGGCCACGTCACCGAGCGCTGGGAGGGTGCAACCTGGCAGCGCCTCTCCCAGGAGCGGTGGCTGCCCCCAGAGGCGCAGGAGGCCCTTAGCCCGGACGGGGCGCAGCTGCGCCTGGGGCCTCTAGGAAACCGCTGGGAGCTGCAGCCCAACGCCGGGAGCCGGCCGGACAACGCCTTTGTCTACCTCACGCGCGCGAAGCCAGAGGAGGGCGCGAGCGATCTCCCCTCGATCGGCGACTGCTGCCAGGAGGACTATCACCAGGGCCCCCAGCAGTTCATCGAGCCCAACCCCGAGCCGCTGGAGGGGGCTGTTACGGTGCTGTGGTATGTTCCGCAGATGCCAAACCAGGAGCGCGCCGCGTGCTGGGCCGACTCCGTGCTGAAAAACGGCATCTTCGTCCCCGAGGTCTGGCCGTGCTCGGCCGGCCCGCGCTTTGTCCCTGTGAAGGAGCCCTGATCCCATGGCCAGGCAGATCCGGCCCGCCAAACAGACCCCTCGCGGCAGGGCAGCCACGCCCACGGCCGCGCCGACGAGCGCAAAAACGACGCTCCTCATCGGCCTCGGAGTCGTCGCCGGCATCGGCGTCGCGATCGCGCTCATCTTCTTCGCCGTACAGGCGCTCCGCGGCCCCCAGGCGCCGACACTGACCGACGTCGAGAGCTGCCGCGGCTTCCCTGCGTTCACCACCGACCCCACGTATGGCTTTCGTGGCGGCGTCGTCGCGTCGAGCAGCGTCCCCGAGCGCATGGGGCTTGTGCTGCTCGACCCCGCGCGCGGCGGCCAGGGCTTCCAGCACCCGAATGGCACCTGGGATGATGCCGGCTGGCTCGGCCCGGTGGTCTCTGATGGCGAGGGGAATATCTACGCCGGCCCTGTGCCGCGCACCAGCCTGGTCGACAACCCGCCCGTCGGCGCCAATACCCTCTGGGTGCTCCAGAGCGCGACCGGCGTGTTTACCTCCTACCTCACGCTCGAGGGGGCCGCGCCGCCAAGCGAGCGCAACCCATTTGGGGTGATGGGCCTCGCATTTGACTGCGACACCAATCTGCTGTATGTAAGCTCTGTAGCGGGCTCTGGGCCCACCAGCGAGGTGGGGCGGTTGAGCCGCGTCAGCGTCAAAGATAAGGCCGCGGTGACGGTCAAGGAGGGCGTGGACGCCCTCGGCCTGGCCGTGGTGAAGGTCGACGACCAGAAGCGGCTCTTGTACGGGCTCGCGCGCGTCGGCGCGGTGTGGTCAGTCGCCCTCGACGAGGCTGGAAATGCCGTCGGCGAACCCCGCCAGGAGTTCGCGCTCGGCAACCTGGGCGGCGAGGATGACCGTGTGCTCCGCATCGACGTCGACAAGAATGAGAACGCCCTGCGGATCCTGACCGTCCCCTTCGCCTTCACGCTACAGGCCCGCAGCGCCAGCCTGCAGCAGGGCTACCTGGCGCGACCTACAGCCGACGGCACCTGGGCACTCGAGCGCATCGCTCCACCAAGCCAGTGAGGAAGACATGAGCACCGCACACTCGGCACCCCACCCAGAGCTGGCCGCGCTGGAGGCGGAAATCAACGCCCTGACGCCAGAGGGGCGTACCGCGGATCTGAGCCGCACTGACACGCGGATCGCTGCCCTCCGGGCGATCGCCAAGCGCAGCGCGGGGGAGCGCGCGGAGCTGGCCGCCCTCCAGGCCCGTCGCCGTCTGCTGATCGCCGCCCTGGG
>JAAXUL010000068.1 GCA_013336035.1 Chloroflexales bacterium | reverse complement strand
GCCCGGGCCCCGGCGCAGGGCCAGGCGGGCCTCGGAGGCGAGGAGGAGCAGGTCGGCGCGCGGGCCCTCGGGGGCGATGGCCCGTAGATAGTAGGCGCCTGGGGGCAGCGGCGCGCCGTCGCTGAGGCCGACGGGCAGGGCCAGACTGTCCGCCTGGTCTGATGGCGCGCTCAGAGTGACCCGCCAGCCGCGGGCGACGGTCTGGCCGTAGCGCTCGGGGCTGAAAGCTGGCCACTCGTCGGCCCTCAGGGCCAGAGCCCGCAGCAAGGTCGCCTGGTCGAGCGGGTAGAGACTCAGGTCGAGGGCCGAAAGATTGGTCGTGGCGAGCTCGATCTGGGCGGTGCGGCTGACGGGCAGGGTGATAATGTGCTCGCGGGCGGCGGGGGCGGCCAGGGCGGGCCGTGCGGGGGCGGTGAGCAGGCGCACCGTCGCCTCGGCGCCGAGGGGCTCGCCGTTGCGGTCGCGGGTGTCGGCGGCCAGCGTGATCGTGTAGGTGGTCGAGGGGCGCAGCTGGGGCCGCAGGCGCACCTCGGTCTCGCGGGCGCTGACCTGTAAGTCGCCGACGGGCGGGTCGATGCTCAGGCCGGCGCGCAGGGCGGCCTCGTCCATCGGCGTGCTGAAGACCAGACGGATCGCCTCGCCGGGGGGCAGGGCCTGGCCCTGGCCGGGGAAGAAGGCCACCAGCCGGGGCGCGGGCTCGACGCTGAACTGCCAGGGCATCGCGGGCGGGGCGCCGAGGCCGCTGCCGGGCGGCTCGGTCAGGGCGACGCTGTAGGTGGTGCCGTAGGCCCACCCGCCCCGGGGCGTGAAGGTGACAACCTGGGTTGCGCCGATCATCTCGGCGGCCAGGTCGCCCTCGACCCTGGGGCTGATGCGGAGCGCCTGGCCCAGAAGGGCCGGGTCCATGGGCGCGGAGAGGCGTATGCTCAGCGGGGCGCGCGGGCTGACCCAGCGGGCGCCCTGCTCGGGGGCGCGGCCGACAATGGCGGGCCAGCCGGTGGTGAAGCTCCAGCTGAAGGGCGTGCCTAGCTCGACCCCGCGCAGATCGGTCAGTCCGGCGCCGATCGTGGCGCGATAGCCGGTGGCGACGGCCAGGGGCAGGTCGGGCATGATCAGCAGGGTGCTCTGGTCGGCCCAGCGGGCGTGGAAGGGCGCTGGGGGCTCGAGCCGTAGCTCGGGCAGATCGACCGGCATGCCCACGGCCGTGGGGGCGACCATAGGCTGGCTGAAGACTACGGCTAGGGCCGTGTCGGCGGGGGCGCCCGTCGTGGCGGGCAGGGCCATGACGACGGCGGGCTGCGGCGCGGTGCGGAAGCGGAACGTGCTAGGGCCGTCGATGGGCTGCCACCAGCGACCCTGGGCGCTAGGCGCCAGGCTGATGGTGTAGGTGACAGCGGGGACAAGCGCCTCGGCGGGCTGGAAGGTGAGGGTGGTGGCGTCGGGCGACCAGCTGAGGCTGCCTGGGGTGGGCGGGTCGATGCGCAGGGCGGCCTCGGCGCTGGCCCGATTCATAGGGGCGCTGAAGCGCAGGCTGATTGCGGCGCGGGGGCGAACGTCGGCGGCGCCGTCGGGCGGGATGGCGGCGACCAGGATCGGGGCGGGTGACGACGGTGTGAGGGGTATGAGGTAGCGGGCCGCGACGGCGAGTGTCAGCGCAAGCACCGTGCTGCCGAGGAGCACTGTCCAGAACCGAGCCAGTGGGCGCAGGAAGCGCATCGCCGATCAAACCCCTCGTCTCGCGCGCATCGCGCAGGGGAAGTATACCATAGACTATTTCGCCACACCCCCTCGTGACCTGCGACACCCTCGCGCAGGTGACCAGCGGCTAGACTGGCGGCACTTCCTCGTGGGGCCTATCTGCCCTAAGCTGAGTGGTGAGCAACCGCTCATGTTTTCCCGAGCCTTTCAGGAGTATGCTGCATGGCTTCCCATACGCGCTACTCGCCCCGCGAGGAGCTTGCGAACACCTTGACCCATGGCGTCGGCGCTGTGCTGAGCTTTGCCGCGGGTGTCGTACTGATCATCCTCGCCGCCCTCACTGGTGACCCCTGGCGCCTCGTCGGCGCCTCGGTCTTCAGCCTCTCGCTGGTGCTGCTCTACACCGCCTCGACGGTCTACCATGGGGTGCCCGGCGGCCCGGCCAAATTTCGCCTCGAGATCCTCGACCACTGCGCGATCTTTGTGCTGATCGCCGGCACCTACACCCCCTTCACCCTGGTCAGCCTGCGCGGCCCGTGGGGCTGGGGCCTCTTCGCGGTGGTCTGGGGCCTGGCCGCTGCCGGGGTTGTGCTCAAGCTGATCTTCGCCACCCGCTTCTCGCTACTCTCGACCCTGATCTACATCGGTATGGGCTGGCTCGTCGTGGTCGCGATTGTGCCCATGATGCAGGCCGTGCCCCTGCCTACGCTGGGCTGGCTGCTGGCCGGCGGCATCGCCTATACCGCCGGGACCCTCTTCTACCATAACCGCCGCATCCCCTTCGCCCACGCCATCTGGCACCTCTTTGTGATTGCCGGCAGCGTCTGCCACTTTGTGGCCGTTGGCGTCACTGTGGCCTAGTTCTGGTTAAGATTTCTCAACTGTAGCTGCCGCGCACCGGCGCAGAGGGACTGAAAAATGGTGGTACCATACCTTATATGGGGTCGTGAAATAGATCACAATTAGAATCGCAAGCTGTGACCCCTGGAAGAGGTTCCGGCACCATGACCACCCTGACCGCTACGCCGATCGACCACGCGGCGGGCGCCTGGGGCGGCTTCGCCCCAGGCATTTGGCAGGAGCGCATCGACGTCCGCGATTTCATCCAGCGGAACTATGCCCCATATGAGGACGACAGCAGCTTTTTAGCAGGCGCGACCGAGCGTACGTGCCGTCTCTGGGCCGAGCTAAACGAGCTCTTTACCCTCGAACGGGCGCGGGGGGTCCTGGCCGTCTCGCAGATTCCCAGCAGTATCACCGCCCACGAGCCTGGCTATATCGACGCCGACCTCGAGCTGATCGTCGGCCTGCAGACCGACGCCCCGCTCAAGCGGGCGATCTTCCCCAACGGCGGCTGGCGTATGGTCGAGAGCAGCCTCGAGAGCTACGGCTTCGTGGTCGATCCGCAGACCCGCGAGATCTTCACGAAGTACCGCAAGACCCACAATGGCGGGGTTTTCGACGCCTACACCCCCGAGATTTTGCGGGCCCGCAAGTCGCAGATCGTCACCGGCCTGCCTGACGCCTACGGTCGCGGGCGCATTATCGGCGACTACCGGCGCGTGGCCCTCTATGGCGTCGACCGCCTGATCGCGGCCAAGCAGGCCGAGAAGGACAGTCTCGGCGCCGCCCACTCGACCGACGAGATTATCCGCGACCGCGAGGAGCTGGCCGAGCAGCTCCGGGCCCTGGATGAGCTGAAGGTGATGGCGGCAAGCTACGGCTACGACCTCTCGAGGCCGGCCACCACGGCCCGTGAGGCTATCCAGTGGCTCTACTTCGCTTACCTGGCCGCCGTCAAAGAGCAGAATGGCGCCGCGATGTCGCTCGGCCGCACCTCGACCTTCCTTGATATCTACCTCGAGCGCGACCTGCGCGCGGGCCGTCTCAGCGAGGAGCAGGCCCAGGAGCTGATCGATGACTTCGTGATCAAGCTGCGCATCGTCCGCTTCCTGCGCACCAAAGAGTACGACGCCCTCTTCTCGGGCGACCCGACCTGGGTCACCGAGAGCCTGGGCGGCGTTGGCCGCGATGGGCGCCCCCTGGTGACGAAGACCAGCTTCCGCTTCCTCCAGACGCTCTACAACCTGGGGCCTTCGCCCGAGCCGAACCTGACCGTCTTCTGGTCGCCGAGCCTGCCCGAGGGCTTCAAGCGCTTCTGCGCCCAGGTAAGCATCGACACCAGCTCGATCCAGTACGAGAGCGACGAGCTGCTGCGCCCGGCCTGGGGCGACGATACGGCGATCGCCTGCTGCGTCTCGGCCATGACCGTCGGCAAGCAGATGCAGCTCTTCGGCGCCCGCGTGAACCTGGCCAAGTGTCTGCTCTACGCGATCAATGGCGGCCGCGACGAGATCTGCGGCGAGCAGATCGGCCCCGAGGGCCAGGTCTACCCCGGTGAGGTGCTCGAGTACACGGAGGTGATGGCGCGCTTCGACGCGATGATGGAGTGGCTGGCGCGTGTCTATGTGAACGCCTTGAACTGCATCCACTACATGCACGACAAGTACGCCTACGAGCGTATCGAGATGGCCCTCCACGACTATAGTCCCCTGCGCACGATGGCCTTCGGCATCGCCGGCCTCTCGGTGGTGGCCGACAGCCTCTCGGCGATCCGGTACGCCCAGGTTCGTCCCGTGCGCGACGAGCGGGGCCTGATCGTTGACTATGCGGTGACCGGCGAGTTCCCAACCTATGGCAATAACGACGACCGCGTCGACAGCATGGCCGTCGATCTGGTCGAGCGCTTTATGGAGAAGTTGCGCAAGCACCCGGCGTACCGCGGCGCGACCCATACTCAGAGCGTGCTCACTATCACATCAAATGTGGTCTACGGCATGTACACCGGCAACACGCCCGATGGGCGCCGCGCGGGCGAGCCCTTCGCCCCGGGGGCTAACCCGATGCACGGCCGGGATACCCGCGGCGTGGCCGCGGCGGCCCTCTCGCTGGCCAGGCTGCCCTACGAAAGCGCCCAGGACGGCATCTCGTGGACGACCTCGATCGTGCCGTCGGCCCTGGGCCGCGCGCCCGAGGAGCGGGCCGCGAACCTGGCAGGCCTCCTCGATGCTTACTTCGCCCAGGGCGGCTTCCATATGAACGTCAATGTGCTCAGCCGCGAGACCTTGCTCGACGCTATGGAGCACCCCGAGAGCTACCCCCAGCTCACGGTCCGCGTCTCGGGCTACGCCGTCAACTTCATCAAGCTCACCCGCGAGCAGCAGCTCGACGTTGTCAGCCGGACCTTCCACGGGTCGCTTTGAGGAGGCGAGTGCTCGCTGGCGCTTGCTTGGGTGATCTAAACATAGCGAGCGCAGCGAGCAAATAATGGACCCGACAGGCTTCATCCACTCGTACACTACCGCCTCGGCCCACGACGGCCCGGGCCTGCGGACGGTGGTGTGGACCACCGGCTGTCACTTTCGCTGCCAGTACTGCCACAACCCTGACACCTGGCACCTCAGGGCCGGGCGCGAGGTGCGGGCCTCGGCTCTGGTGGAGGAGCTGGCCCGCTACGAGCCCTTCGTACGGGCCACCGGCGGCGGGGTGACCCTCAGCGGGGGCGAGCCGCTTGTCCAGGCTCGCTTCGCCCTGAGCGTGCTGCGCGGCTGCAAGGCCCGCGGCCTCCATACCGCCCTCGACACCAACGGCTTCTTCGGCGACCGTCTCGCCGACGAGGATCTCGCGGCCGTCGATCTGGTAATACTTGACATAAAGTCATGGACGCCAGAGACCCACCGGCTGGCGACCGGCGTCGAGGTGGAGCCTGTCCTGCGTTTCGCCCGCCGCCTGGCGGCCCTGGGCCGGCCGGCCTGGGTGCGCTTCGTGCTCGTGCCCGGCCTCACCGACGATCAGGCCAACCTCGAAGGCCTGGCCGCATTTGTGGCCGATCTGGCCAATGTCGAGCGGGTCGAGCTGCTGCCCTTCCACCAGCTTGGACGCGCCAAGTGGGCTCAGCTGGGCCTGGCCTACCCCCTGGGCGACACGCCGCCCCCGTCGCCCGAGGGAGTCATCCGCGCCGCCGCAGTCTTTCGCGCCCGGGGCCTCCGCGTCGAGGTGTAGAGCTCGGTCTGTGGGGGGATTTGCGCCTGCCGGGCCTATGGTATCATACCCCGGCTGGGTATGACGCGCTAAACACGGGTAGATCTACTGTGAACAAAGGTGTCCTCTACGCCGCAGGAGCCTACACAGCCTGGGGCCTGCTGCCGATCTTCTGGAAGGCCCTGCACCACGTCCCCGCCCTCGAGATCCTCGCCAACCGTGTCGTCTGGGCCTTGGTGGTGACCCTGGCCGTGGGCGCGACCCGCGGCAGTTGGTCGTGGCTGGGCCAGGCTCTGCACAGCCGGCGCACCCTGCTGATCTTCGCGAGCACGGCTCTGTTGCTGGCCGTCAACTGGGGGCTCTACATCTGGGCGGTGAACGCTGGGCACGTGGTCGAGACAAGCCTGGGCTACTTTATCAACCCCCTGATCAACGTCTTCCTCGGCGTGGTCTTCCTGCGCGAGCGGCTGCGCCCCGGCCAGATGGCCGCGATCACCGTCGCCCTCGCCGGGGTGCTCTACCTGACCATAAGCTACGGTTCGCCGCCGTGGATCGCCCTGGTGCTCGCGGGCACCTTCGGGGGCTATGGGCTGCTGCGCAAGACGGCGCCGCTCAACTCGCTCGAGGGCTTCACCCTCGAGACGATCGCCATGGCCCCGCTGGCGCTGGCCTTCCTGATCTACACCGAGCTGACCGTAGGCGGGGCGCTCTTCCACGCCGGGTGGGGCACGACGCTGCTGCTGGCCTCGTCGGGCGCGATCACCGCGGTGCCGCTGCTGCTCTTCGCGGCCGGCGCGCGCCGGGTGACTATGACCACCCTCGGTCTGCTCCAGTACATCGCCCCGACCCTGCAGTTCTTATTGGGCGTCACCATCTACGGCGAGTCGCTCACCCCGCAGCGCCTGGTGGGCTTCGCCATAGTGTGGGTCGCCCTGGCGATCTACACGCTCGATGGGGTGGTCAGCGGCGGGCGGGCGGCCCGGGCCCGCGCCGTCACGGCACTAAAGTAGCGGCCAGGGGCTGATACAAAGCTCTGCTGCCGCGCTAGGCCCTCACCCCTAGCCCCCTCGTCCGTGCCGCAGGCCACAGGCGAGGGGGCGATAGCGCTGCGCATCGGCGCGAAGCCCCATCTGAAGTAGCGGACCGGTGCGACCACCGGATGCTAGATCAGCGCTGTATAATACTGCTGACAGATCGAGCAAACCCACCAAGTCGTGAGCCGTAGCTGATCTTGAGGGCTGGCTGGCCGCGCCCCGCGCCCCGACCGCGAGTACCCTGTGCTTCACCCCATCTTATGTCCCTCCACTACGGCAGGCCCGAGTACTAACTGGGCTGTACCCTCATTAAGGGTTTAAGCTGTCACGATCTCCAAAAGATTTAAGGCCAATACGATGGCGAGATCGCACCTGAAAGCTAAGCTGCAGGCCGCCCGCGAGCACGTTGCCGAGCTGGAACGCTTGCTCGCCTCCCAAGCTGGATCAGGCTACAAGGCGGGCGCCGAAGGAGATCTTGCCGGCGCTGCCGATAGCAGCACCATCGGCGAGGCAGAGCTGTGGCAGCCTCTGAGCAGAGAGCAGGCCCTGCGCGCCAGTGAGGCCCGCTACCGCCTGCTCGCCGATCATACCGCCGACGTGATCTGGATCCTCGATGTCGGGACGATGCGCTTCGTCTATGTCAGCCCATCGGTCGAGAAGCTGTGCGGCTACACAGCCGCCGAGGTGCTGGCCCAGACAAGGGAAGAGATCATCGTACCCGATAACCTCGCGATAGTCCTCACCGGCCTGCCCCAGCGGATTGCCGCGTTTGCCTCTGGCATGCCAGGCGCGGTCACGCAGACCCACGAGCTAGAGCAGCGCTGTAAGGACGGCTCGACGGTGTGGACGGAGGTGGTCACGACGCTGCACATGGTCGGCGACGGCACGCTGCACATCCTCGGTGTCACGCGCGACATCAGCGAGCGCAGGCGCGCGACCGAGGCGCTCCGCGCCTCTGAGGCGCGCTACCGTGTGATCTTCGAGGGCGCGAAAGAGGGGATCATCATGATCTCCGCCGATGGCCAGACCCCCTACTATGTGAACCCGGCCATGTGCGCCATGTTTGGCTGTGCGCCGGAGGCCTTCATGAAGCTCGGCTTCCCCGACCTGCACCCGCCGGAGGTGCTGCCGCAGGTGATGGCCGAGCTACAGGGCTTGGCGCAGGGCGCCAAAATGTTCATGCCCAACATAGCCTGTCGTCGTCAGGACGGCACCCTGTTCTATGCCGATATCAGGGCGACCAAGCTGGATCTGGAAGGCGCCCCCTGTATCATCGGCTTCTTCCAGGATATCACCGAGCGCCGCCGCAGCGATGTCCTGCTCAAGGCGCGCCTCCAGATTAGCGACCTGGCGCCGGACTGCTCGCTGGAGACGCTGATGCGGACGACCATCGATGTGGCCGAGGTGGTCTCTGGAAGCCAGATCGGCTACTTTCACTTTGTCGACGATGATCAGGTGACGATCACGCTGCAGGCCTGGTCAACCAACACCATCGAGCAGGTGTGCGCGGTTGAGGGGCAGGGGCGGCACTACAGCCTCGACCAGGCGGGGGCCTGGGCCGATGCTCTGCGCGAGAAGCGGCCGATCATCTATAACGACTACGCCAGCCTGACCCACCGCAAGGGCATGCCCGAGGGTCACAGCGCGCTCACACGCCTCATCTCTGTGCCGGTGCAGCGCAACGGGCATGTCGTCGCCCTGATCGGGCTGGGGAACAAGCCGACCGCGTACGACCAGCAGGATCTCGATGCGGTGGCGCTGCTGGCAAATGAGACCTGGGATATCATCATGCGCAAGCGGGCCGAGGCGGCGCTGCGCGACAGCGAGGAGCGCTACCGTAGCCTGATCGAGAGCCAGGAGACCAGCATCACCACGCTCGATGCCGATGGCGTCTACCACTATCTGAACCGCGTCGCGGCGGCGGCCCTCGGCGGAACGCCAGAGGAGCTGGTCGGCAGGCGTATGCACGATCTGCTCAGGCCGCAGACGGCCGACCTTCAGCTGCATCACGTCCACCGGGTGCTTGCGGGCGAGGCCGGCGTGGTCTATGAGGCACGCGGCATCGTGGCGGGCAAGCCGCGCTGGCACCGCACCAGCATCCAGCCGATCCGCAACGCCCAGGGCCAGGCGAGCCTGGCTCTGGTCAATGTGATGGACATCAGCGAGCGCAAAGAGGCCGAGCTGGTGCTGGAGGAGCGCGTGCGCCAGCGTACCGCCGAGCTCGAGGGGATCCGCCAGCGCCTCGAGCTGGCAACGGGCGCCGCGGGGATGGGCATCTGGGACTGGCGCATCCCCAGCGATGAGCTGATCTGGGACGAGCAGATGCTCAAGCTGTACGGTCTCACCCGCGAGAGCTTCGGCGGCACTTCGGCGGACTACTGGCGGTGCCTGCACCCTGACGACATGGCCGCCCAGAAGGAGCAGGGCGAAGCGGTGCTGCGCGGCGAGTATGTCTACGACAGCGAGTTCCGCGTGATCTGGCCCGATCAGTCTGTGCATCACCTGAAGGTGAACGCCCTGGTGCTGCCCGGCGAAAGCGGCCTCCCCGAGCGCCTGATCGGTGTCAACTACGACATCACGATGCGTAAGCAGGCCGAGATTATGCTGCGCCGTAGCGAGGAGGCGCTCAGGCAGGCCAACAGCGAGCTCGAGCGGGCAATGCGCATGAAGGACGAGTTTCTCGCCAGCATGAGCCACGAGCTGCGCACGCCGCTCAACGGCATCCTGGGCTTCTCTGAGGCCTTGCAGGATCAGACCTACGGCGCGCTAAACGAGAAGCAGAGCCGGGCCCTGTCCTATATCGAGAGCAGCGGGCGCCACCTGCTCGATCTGATCAACGACATCCTCGACCTCTCCAAGATCGAGGCCGGCAAGCTCGAGCTACAGGTCGAGGCCTGCGCGCTGGACGAGATCTGCCGGACTAGCGTAGAGCTGATCAGGGGTATGGCCCAGAAAAAGCAGCAGCAGGTCGACTTCTCGATCGGCCCGGCCGGGATCTCGGTGCAGGGCGATCTGCGCCGCCTCAAGCAGATCCTGGTCAATCTGCTCAGCAACGCCGTCAAGTTCACGCCCGAGGGCGGCAGCCTTGGGCTTGATGTGCGGGGCAGCGCGCAGGACCGCACGGTGCGGCTGACCGTCTGGGACACCGGCATCGGCATCAAGCAGGAGGATATGCATAAGCTGTTCCAGCCCTTTGTGCAGCTCGACAGCAGCCTCTCGCGCCAGCATAGCGGCACCGGGCTCGGGCTCTCGCTGGTGCGGCGTCTAGCGGAGCTGCACGACGGCAGCGTTCAGGTCGAGAGCACGCCCGGCGAGGGTAGCCGCTTCAGCGTAGTGCTGCCGTGGCAGCCAGCCCCCGCGTCGCGGGGCCGCTCCGAGCAGCATGGCGGCCTCGTGCTGCTGCGGCGCGTTATGACCGTCGATGATAGCGCCATCGACATCGAGCGCCTGACCCGCTATCTGGCGACGCTCGGGGTAGAGCACGTGGCCCACGGCCAGGCCTGGGGCGCGCTCGATCGCGCCATTGTCGTCGAGCCCGGCGTCATCCTGCTTGACCTTAACCTGCCGGATCAGTCAGGCTGGGCGGTGCTGGCCGCGCTGAAGGCCGATGCGCGGACGCGCCGCATCCCGGTGATCATCACCTCGGTCGAGGAGAATCGCCGGCAGGCCGCCGCCCTGGGCGCGGCGAGCTCGCTAGTCAAGCCGTTCACCCTCGCCGATCTGCGCAGAGAGCTGGAGCGAGCGGTGGCGTCCGCGCCCCAGGGCTTGTCGGATCTGGCCCTCCCATCGCAGCGCGCGACCCCGCTGATCATGCTGGTCGATGATAATGAAGTCAACATCGAGGCGATGGCCGACTACCTGAAGGCGTGCAGCTTCACCGTCGTCGCGGCCCGTAGCGGGCGGGAGGCCCTGGAGCACGCCTCGGAGGTGCGGCCGGACCTCGTGCTGATGGATATCCAGATGCCCGGGATGGACGGCTTCGAGACCATCAGGCGCTTCAGGGCCTCCCCTGACGCAGAGATCGCCGCCGTGCCAATTATTGCCGTCACCGCTCTGGCGATGCCCGGCGACCGCGAGCGCTGCATCGCGTCTGGTGCCGACGATTACGTGAGCCGGCCGGTGCGCCTGCGCGAGGTGGCCCGGCTGATCCGTGAGCTGCTGCAGCGCAAGCGGGGGTGGGCGGACCGGCTCGGCGCTCTGGCCAATGGGTGGTCGAGCCAGGGATGAGCCGTTCCGGCGCTGCATCGCAGGCACCCCAGCCGCGTGCTACAATCGCTCGGCAGCGAGGACGCAGAGCGCGGAAGCAGAAAGGGCGGGGCGATGCAGGTCGGCATCATCGGACTCGGCAACCTGGGCACGGCCCTGGCTCAGCTCATCACCGGCAATGGCTATGAGGTCCTGGGCTGGGAGCATCACCCCGCGGTCGTCGCCGAGATCAATGCGCGCCACACCAACACGCGCTACCTTCCCGACGTCGCTCTATCACCACACTTGGTGGCGACTGACCGGCTTGACGAGCTGCTCGCGCAGAGCGCGGCGGTCTTCGTGACCCTGCCGTCGGCGTTCATCCGGGCCACCCTGGGCCCGCTGGCCCGCCACCTGGGCCCCGGCGCCGTGGTGGTCAACCTGGCCAAGGGCATCGACCGCACGACCGGGCAGACCGCCTATCAGACCGTCAGCGCACTCTTCCCCCAGCACGCCTGCCTCATGCTCGCCGGACCGGCCATCGCCAGCGAGTTCGCGCGCGGCCTGCCGACCCTGGTCGTGCTGGCCGGCGGGAGCCCCGCGACGATGCTGCCCGTCGCCAGGCTGCTAGACAATAACCACTTTCGGGCGCGCTTCTCCAACGACGCGCTCGGCGTAGAGCTGGGCGGCATCTTGAAGAACGTCTACGCGATCGGCCTCGGCTTCTTCGACGGCAAGCAGGTGACCAGCGCCAACTTCCGGGCCGCCTATCTAACCCTGGCCCTGGAGGAGATGGCCCGCCTGGGCGCGGGCCTGGGCGCGCAGCCCGAGACCTTCTTCTACCTCGCCGGCATGGGCGACCTGCTGGCCACGGCGCTGAGCGCCCAGAGCCACAACCGCCGCCTCGGCGAGCAGATCGCGGCCGGCCGGACCGTCGCCGAGATAGAGGCCGCCTCCGGGCTGCTGCCGGAGGGCTACCAGACGTTGCGCCTCGTCCTGCTGCTGGCGGAGAAGATCCACGTCCCGGCGCCGCTCGCCCTCGGCATCTGGCACGTGCTCAGCGGGCACGCGACGGCCGAGGGCTTCATCGACGCGTTTGTGCGCGACTTCATCAGCGCCTGAGCTGAGCCCGCGGGCGGCCCGGGGAGTGGCAATATTTCAGCGGACCACAACGAGAGAGCCCCCCGTGACCGAAGTCGCGAGGGGCTCTCTGACGCTCAACCTTTGGTGCCAAGGGCCGGACTTGAACCGGCGACCCCCGCATTTTCAGTGCGATGCTCTACCAACTGAGCTACCTTGGCGTGTCTGCCGGCCCCAGGGAGAGGCCGCACACGCTGGTGGGCGATGACGGGGTCGAACCGCCGACACCCTCGGTGTAAGCGAGGTGCTCTACCACTGAGCTAATCGCCCGCCGAACTAATGGTGCCCAGGAAGGGATTTGAACCCTTACGACCGTGGTTAGGTCACTAGGCCCTCAACCTAGCGCGTCTGCCAATTCCGCCACCTGGGCTCGATTACTCGGGTGATTATATCCACCTCGCGGGCTTTTGTCAAACTCCAAGCTCGGCCCTCAGGGCCCCAAGCTCAGCGGCTACGCGGTCGGCCAGGGCGGCCCGCTGCGCCGGAGGCAGAAAGACGGCCCGGGCGGCGGTCAGCACCGTAGCGCACAGGTCATCGACGCCCAGGCCGAGGCGCAGGAGGGTGCGGCGATACTCCTCGGTGATGGTGGTGGCGAAGAAGGTCGGGTCGTCGGAGTTGATCGTCACCGGCACGCCGGCCTCGTGGAGGCGGCGCAGGGGGTGGGCCGGCCATGTGGCCACGGCCCCGGTGAGCAGGTTGCTGCTAGGGCAGACGTCGAGCACCACGCCGCGCTCGTGCAGGGCGGCCATAAGGGCGGGGTCATCGGCGGCGCGGATGCCGTGGCCGAGGCGGCTCACGCCGAGGGCGTTGATCGCGCCCCAGACGCTGGCGGGACCGACCACCTCGCCGGCGTGGGCCATCAGGCCAAAGCCCGCCTCGCGGGCGGCGGCGAAGATCGGGGCGAAGGGCTCGGGGGGGTGGCCGATCTCGTTGCCGCCGATCGACCAGCCGACCACGCCCAGGGGCTGGGTCTGGCGGGCTACCTCGAGCACGGCCCAGGCCCGGTCGGGGCCATACTGGCGGCCATAGTCGAGGGCCAGGCGCAGGATCACCCCGGCCTCGCGCTCGGCGCGGGCGAAGCCGGCCAGCGTGCCCTCGATCACCTCGCGCAGGTCGAGGCCGCGGTTGATATACTGCATCGGCGAGATCATCACCTCGGCGTAGCGCACCTCCTGGGCGGCCAGGTCGAGGCCCAGCTCGTAGGCCAGGCGCTCGAAGTCTTCGCCGCAGACGATCGCCCGGGCCAGGGCCATAAAGATGCCCAGGAACTCGCCGAAGTCGCGGTAGCGGAACAGCGCGGCCACGCCGGCCTCGTCGGCGGCGGGCAGCGTTACACCGTTGCGCCGCGCCAGCTCGAGCAGCGTGCGCGGAGTGATCGTGCCCTCCAGATGCAGGTGCAGCTCCACCTTGGGCATGCGCCTGATGAGCTCCTCGAGCTGTGGTGTGAGCACGGCCCTCTCCTGCTGCCTTGTGCCGCCTGGCTATCCGATACCGGAGTCCTTGAGGCGCTCGGCGTTGTCGTGGACCACCAGTGCGTCGATGATCTTGGTCAGGTTGCCGTCGAGGATGCCGGGCAGGTTCGAGAAGCTCTGGCCGATGCGGTGGTCGGTCACGCGGTCCTGGGCGAAGTTGTAGGTGCGGATCTTCTCGGCTCGCTCGCCGGTGCCCACCTGGGCCAGGCGCGAGGTGCCGAGCTCGCGGTCTTTGCGCTCTTGCTCGCGGGCGAAGAGCTTGGCCCGCAGCACCGACATGGCCTTCTCTCTATTCTTGATCTGCGAGCGCCCGTCCTGGCAGGTGACGACGATCTCCTCGGGGGTGCCGCCCCTGAAGACCAGGCGCACCGCCGAGTCGGTCGTGTTGACGCCCTGCCCGCCGTGGCCGCCCGAGCGGAAGACATCGGTGCGGATGTCCTCGGCCCTGATCTCGACCGCGGTGGGCTCGACCTCGGGCAGCACCGCCACAGTGGCGGTCGAGGTGTGGATGCGGCCGCGGGCCTCGGTGGCGGGCACGCGCTGCACGCGGTGGACGCCGCCCTCGTACTTGAGCACGCTGTAGGCGCCGTCGCCGCTGATCTCGAAGACGATCTCTTTGAAGCCGCCCGGGCCGTTGTCGGTCGCGCTGCTGACCTCGACCTTCCAGCGCCGCTCCTCGGCGTAGCGGGTGTACATGCGGTAGAGGTCGGCGGCGAAGAGGGCCGCCTCGTCGCCGCCCTCGCCCTGGCGGATCTCGATGATCACATCCTTCGAGTCGTTGGGGTCGCTGGGCAGCAGCAGCAGCCTGATCTCAGCCTCGAGCCGCTCGAGGTGGGCCCGCTGGGTCTCCAGCTCCTCCTGGGCGAGCTGGCGCAGCTCGGGGTCGTCGCTCTCGTTGAACATGGCCTGCGCCTCTTCGAGCGCGGCCTGGGCCAGCTTGTAGCTGCGGAAGGCTGCGACGATGTCTTCGAGATCACTCTGCTCGCGGGCGTATTGCTGGAGGAGCGCGAGGTTGCCCACCACCTCGGGGCGCGCCATGAGCTCCGCCAGCTCCTCGTAGCGCGCCTCAACGCTGGCCAGTTTATCGAACATACGGGCGATTACCCTTCTAATGTGGATGGCTATTATAGCACGGCGATCAAGAGTCCTGGGCCGGCGTGCGGCATACGGAAACGGCACGGGCGCAGCGAGCCGTAGCTCACCCTACCCGTGCCGTCTGTACGTTCTGCTGGCTAGAAGCCCTTCGACATCTTCTTGCGCCGGTTGCGCTCAGCGCGGCGGCGCTTCTCCTTGCGCTGCTCGCTCTTGGAGACGAAGTGCATCTTCTCGCGGTAGGTCTTCGTAATGCGCTCGGAGACCACACCTTTGTTGAAGCGGCGGATCAGCTGCTCGACTGTCTCGCCCTCACGACGTTCTACTCGCATCGCTCTGCCAATCGACGGGCCTGAACCACTGATTCCTATGGCCGGGGCTCTCTGATGGCGCGGGGCTTCGCCCGCCCGGACACGCGCCGTCGATTGTCTTGCTCACCCCCTTTATCGTGAATTTGGTGTGGCCCCATGCAAAAAACAGAGCGTCTTCGTGCCACCGCTGTATAGTATAGCCGATGCTGATATGTTGTGCAAGCAGCCGTGGGGCTTGCTAATCTAGCAAAGTGTGCTATGATTGCGGTGTTTGCCAACGTCACATGGCTGCGAGGCCTGCATCAGAGACTCCCTATAGTCCCCTGGTCACTCGTCAGAACTTCTTCGCGCGAAGGTAATGTTACGTTGTGGTGCCGGAGCGAGACAGCCGTGGCCCGGCTGCCGGCGGTACGGTGTGTCTTTGGGTCGTTCCGGCGGCGGCACGCGCGCCGCCCGTCGGGTCAACGCTGCGCAGCAGCGCAGAGGAGTGTAGTCTGATGCTGGTGAAGCTGTTTGTCGGAAACCTGCCCTGGAGTGTCGGCGACGAGGATCTCGCCCGTGTGTTTTCACCCCACGGTGATGTGCAGAGCGCCCGCGTGATCACTGATCGCGACACAGGTCGCTCCCGTGGCTTCGGCTTCGTTGAGATCGAGGTCGAGGACGTCAGCGAGGTCATTCGCGCCACCGACGGCCAGGAGCTGAACGGTCGCCCTATCCGCGTGAACGAGTCTGAGGACCGTGACCGCGGTGGCCGTGGCGGCAGCAGCGGTGGCGGCCGCGGCGGGTACGGCGGCGGCGGCGGCGGTGGCGGCGGTCGCGGCGGTCGCGGCGGCTACAACGATCGCTATTAGTCTGGCGGCCGGGTGACCTGGCCCCCTTGTAAAGCAGTCTCTTTGGAGGGACGCCGTCCCTCCAAGCCTTTCCCAGGCAACGAGGACGGGGGGCGAGGCGCCCCCCGTCTTTGCGTCTAGTGAAGAAAATAAGGAAACAGTTGAACTTCTCTGAGCTTGAGCTTCATCCCACTCTGCTCGCTAACCTACGCGCGCAGGGCTATGTTACCCCCACGCCGATCCAGTCCCAGGCGATCCCGGTCGGCCTCGCCCGGCGCAATCTGGTCGGCCTCGCCCAGACCGGCACAGGCAAGACGGCCGCCTTCGCGCTGCCTATCCTCCAGCATCTGCTGGCTGGGCGCCGCGGCGGCATCCGCGCCCTGATCGTCACTCCCACCCGTGAGCTCGCCGACCAGGTCAACGCCGCCGTGCAGGCCCTCGGGCGCGGCACCGGCCTGCGCAGCGCCGCTATCTACGGCGGCGTCGGCATGGAGCCCCAGGAGCGCGCCCTCCGCGCCGGCCTCGATATCGTCGTCGCCTGCCCCGGCCGCCTCCTCGACCATCTCAGCCGTGGCAGCGCCCGCCTCGACCGCGTCGAGACCCTCGTCCTCGATGAGGCCGACCGCATGCTCGATATG
>JAAXUL010000557.1 GCA_013336035.1 Chloroflexales bacterium | reverse complement strand
CTGCCTTCAACTGAACCCTTGAAGTTACTGCTGGGGTTCGGCCCGCGGTTGCGGCTAGGGCCAGGTCGCGAGCATCCTGGCGCTCCCTCGGGCCTGCACCCCCCCACCCCCGAGCACGACCTGGCCCTCGGCGTCGCGCACGGTGAACGTGACTTCCCGGCGCGCTCGGAGGCCGCAGGCCGTCGCGTTGCCGGCGGGGTCGAACTCGGCGCGCAGCCGAAGACCGTCGATGGAGAGAAGCCAGCCGGCCGTGTCGATACCCTCAACCCGCACGGAGACGCAGGTGGGGTCGCCGCCCTCGTCGAGCTTGACGAAGCGGAGGCGCGGGCGGGGGTCGGCCACACATGCCTGGGCGGCGCTCGTGTCTACCCCCGGCACAGCGGCGGCCTGCTGGCACAGCTTGAGGGCGCCATCGACATCATTCTGCCGCTTGTGCGCGATCGACTGGGCGATGTAGGCATCATAGATCCGCTGAGCGCTATCCAGAAAGTCGGGCTGGAGCGCGCGCAGGGCCTCGAGGCTGGTGATGGTCGCCGGCCAGTCCTGCTGCTCGCCGCTTGCCAGGGCGGCACAGTAGAGTTCCAGGCGCTGGCTCAGGTCGAGCGTGGGGGCGTCATCTGGTGTGTGGCTGAGCGCGCGCTGGAGCAGGGCTCGCGGTCCTTCGGAGGTGCACGGTGTCCCGAGGCTACTCTCGGCCCAGCGCCGGTAGGTCTGCGTGAGGATCGCGACGATGGGGGGGCTGCCCGGGTGGCGCGTCAGCGCATCCTCGAAGGATTCGGCTGCTGTGGGGTAGTCCGGCGGCTCCTGGGCCAGGGCTTGCAGCCCGCGGAGATAGCCCGTATCTTGCTCCGGCTGCGGCGTGGGCGTTGGTGGGACGGATGTCGCCGTGGGCGGTGGTGTCGGGCTGGGGGTTAGTGTGGGCGTCGGATCGAACGCGGCGACAACGGCGGGGCCCATCTGGAGCGCCAGGCCCGCAAGGATAACCACGAGTAGCGCGATGGCGATCCCGCCGCCGATGGTAAGGTAGCGCGGGAGATGCACCACAGTCGGCGCGAGCTTGAGCCAGATCTCCTGGCCTTCGCGCACCCCCTGGTCGGCCAGTGTACTGTGGGACAGCCAGGCTCGCCCGTCGACCGTAGGATGCAGCGTGACGCCGCCCGGCGCGTCGAGGTCGAGCTGTCTTGCGAGTTCGGGGCCGACCTCCTGAAGCGGGCGCGTGCAGGGGGCCAGAAGCCGCCGAGAGGTCATCGTGTCGCCCGCAGGGTAGTGGACCGTGACCGCCACGTAGGTTGACGTCAGTACAAGCCAGAGGTCATCGCCGTCGCGGACGCCGGCCTCGGGTAGCGTCTGGGCGGGGGCAAGCGGGGGTCGCGACGGCCCCGGGCGAAGAGACGGCTGGCACTTCGCCGGCCCGCCGACCTGATCCTCGAGGCCAAGCAGGCCGACGAGATCATCAAGGTGCTCATTGACCGTCTTACCGACGGCGATGTAGCGCTGCTTCTGTAGCTCCTGGCCGCCCTCGCCCCAGTGCAGGGTGACGGGCATATAGCGTGGTGCCAGGGTGAGCCAGAGCTGTGCCCCCGCCCGCAGGTCGAGGTCGAGCAGAGTGGATGTCTCGACCAGAGCGGGGCCGTCGGGCGCGGCGCGGAGCGCGGCCAGGCTGCGGGTGAGGCCGTCGACCAGCTCGCGCAGGCCCAGGGCCTCGACCAGCGTCGCGACCTGCACGCTCACAGGCCGGGCCGCCGTGAGCACTACCTTGTGCTCGCCCGTGCGCCCGGCTGCCGACCAGTGGACGGTGACGGGTAGGAAGGTGGGTGTGAGCACGAGCCAGAGGTGGTCGCCGTCGCGCACCTCGGCCTCGCCGAGGGTGACGTCATCAGGGAGCGGCGGCGCGTCGGGCGACGGGCGCAGCTCAGCCACGCACTGCGTCGGGCCCTCGACGTGCTCGCGCAGGCCCAGGCGCTCGACAAGCCCGGCGATCAGCTGGTCCAGCGGGCGGTCACGGAGGATCAGGTCGCGCTGCTCCTCCTGGCCGTCGGCGCGCCAGTGGACGGTGCACTCGATGGGGGTGTCGTGGGTCATCATGGCTTCCGCCTAGAGCTAGTGGCAGGTCGGTAGGTAGAGACGAAGACTTCCTAATTCAGCGCTGAGGGTCAATCCCCTCGATCTGGCTGTACGTACATACCCATCCGGCTTCACGCAGCCGTTCTGCCATCGCCTGTAGCTGTAGCCAGCCTTTCTGCCCTGAGTCGGTCCAGAGAGACCAATAGACGTTGATGTCCAGCGTCATTACCCCTAATTCGCTTGTGATCCTCAGGTCGATCGGAGCAGTATGCGACCTCTGCCCTAGTGGCCCGCTAACAAACAGTGTCTCATCGCTTCGCTCGATAGGATGCTCCCTGGAACGGGCTCCAGCCCACAGCTTCAACGTGGGCTCGACAACCTCGCTGCTGGCCCAGGGTAATTGCACGCGGGTCGCGCGGATGAGAATTTCCTTGTAGCCGACAATCGCTGAGCCATCACCGGGCTCAGTCTTCGCGTGTGATTGCTCTAGCACTTTGATCAGCCAAGAGTGAAACGTGCTAGCATCAATCGACGACACGCTTTCTTCCACAGGGTTTACCCATGCAGGTGCCAGAACTGCTTCAGGCGGAGCTTCCATAGAGCGGAGAAACCAGAAACGCTGTGCTGGCTGAGGGTCGTCAAGGGTATACTCTAGCTCCGCGTCGAAATAGCTGAGCTCGAGATCAGCGCTCAGGGGCGTAATAAAGTTTTCGCAGCAGAGCTTTAGGGCTTCGCCAGCAAACACAACCGCCAGTTGAGGCGCCGATGATTCCGCCAAAGGGAGTTCAAAGCGTAGGTTTCTGCCAGGAAAGTCGTATTGGTAAATCTCCACCGTAATTACCTCCTTCGTTTCCATTGATTGTTGCCGGTGCGCTCGTAGACCGCAATGACCTGACCGTTATCAGGATCAACCAGTGTGACGCGTTCGAGTGAATTGTTACTTGGGATTTTGCCAAGGTTGGTCTCGAACTCGTTGTAAATGTTACTGGTACGAACGACCTCACCTGTGTCCGAACGCCGGATATTGACCGTGCCATCAGGTAGGTTCTCAATGATCCTACCTTTCTTCTGTTGCTGGCCGACCTTCACCCGCATGCGAATGGTCACGTCACGCTGGCCGGGAATAGGGCGGCCATTGGCAATTCCATCCTCCACCTTATCGGTGCCATGGCGAACTCCCCTCGTCAGGTCTCCTACGGTAGACACATCATCAGTGACTGAGGTAACCTCAACACTTCTATGCACGGTGCCTGAGCTGTCCTCCACAGTCAGGTCGAAGCTCGCCGCAACCTCATCAGTCGTACCTGGTTTAAGCGGAACCTCAGCATCGCCTGCCACATTGACTATAAGGTTGGGCGGGTTCTCATTGGCTAGACGGCGCGCCTCGCGAAGCTCCCCGAGAGAATTCTCAAGATCGCTCTCTCGCTTACTGGCGGAAAACTCGATCCACTTGTCCAGGCCCTTGATTCTGCCACTGGCCTGCATCTTTGCGGTAGCCTCCAGCTCCGCCAACACCTTCGGCTGCGCGTAGCGGATCAGCGCCTCATTCGAGAGACCACCTTTCGTCGCATTTGGTAAGCCCGCTTGCTCCATCACCTGTGCTAGACGGACGAGGTCAGCAGCTGAGGCCACCTCTGGCGAAGCCAGCAGTGGTTCGATCTGCTCGACAGACCGGTAGCGGGTCAGAAGTTGCTCGAGCTCGGCCCCATTGGTGATCTTTCGGTTAGCGAGTAGCGTTTCGAGCAGCGCTGCATCGTTGCGTGTTAGGGTCAGCAGTCGCTCTAGGAGGGCTCCATCATTATTGCACTCCGCCAGCGCCTTCTCGAGCCGGGCAGTGTCGTCGCCGAACGCTGCCAACGCCCGTTCAAGACGCTCGGGGTCGTTGCCGAAGCGCTTGAGCGCCACCTGAAGACGTTCAATGTCGTCGCCGAACAGTTTCAGCAAGCGCGCGAGTCGGGCAGAATCGGCGGCAGTTACGCTTGGGGCTTCAGGATTGCTGGGTTTCTTTGGAGCGCCCCCTCCGCGCCTGGTGCCAGCTCTAGCGAAGATAAGGGCGAGCAGGGAAAGGATGCCGATCGTAGCTCGCTCCGCGCGCTCCTCCGGAGTGAGGGGCCGCCCTGTGATCAGCTCTTTCCCTGTGATCGCCTCAATGATGCCGGTAATCCCAAGCACGTCGAGTAGCGATATGCCCGTAGCAAGCACCAGGTCCCATAGGTCCTTGTACCAAGGCTGTGACCCGTGCTGGGCTTGCAGTTGCTGGAAGCGGCTATACAAACCCCAGACAACAAAGATGACGAGTGCAACGATGCCGACCACAGTGAATACTGCGAGGAATAGGGCCCCGCTAAAAGCTACACCCGCTACTACCGCTGCAATAGCCGTGATAATCAACGCGACAATCGCGACGGCGGCCAGGGCAATGACAAATGTGGCGATGCCCTTAAGAATGCCGCGCTGCCAGTCGGCCAGCCTGTTCCAGCGCTCCTCGAACCAGCCGGTGACGGAGTCCCACCAGCTCTTCTTTTCCTCCACTGCGGGGGGCGCTGGCATTTGGAGCTGGCCCGGAACAACATGATCGAGGGCCGGCGCGGGCGGCTGTGGTGGCTCGTGGCTCAGGGTCAGCGCGCCGCCAATGGCCGGGCCGGAGGGCGCCTTGGCGATGGGCGCAGCGGCGGGCACGACGTTGTCTGCCGGAAGCGGCACGTCGAAGACCGCTGTGGTATCGAGTTCCACCTCCCCTACCGCGTCGGCGGACTCGTCGGCGCGCTCCACGGCGGCGCCCAGGTCGGCGCCGATGAGGGGGATGGCAATGGCGGCCGGCAGGCTCGCCAGCGTCGGCAGCGTCACGGTCGTCGTCCCGGCGGCGGCGCCCAGGTCGTGCCCCTCCAGGGCGGCCACGGTGGCCGTGGCATTGCGCAGGGCGTCGCCCAGCTCGGCCCTGGCGGTGTCGGCGAGGCTAGCCGCCTCGTAGCCGGCACGCAGCCCCTTGTCGAGGTAGCCGTGGCGCCGGTCGCCCGCCTCGGCCTCGTCCAGGGCGCTCCGGAGGCGCTGCATCTGGACCTCGAGGTCGCCAGCCAGCCCATCGAGGGTGCTCAGGACGGCGCGCACGCCCTTGGCGTTAAGATGGATGTCTCCTCTGTTGTTTGATGCGAGAGACATCAATATCTCCTGCGGGATATCAGTCGGCTGATAGAGTCACGGCGTACGACCGCAAGTTGCTACCGCAAATTCCCGTCACCCATAGTTCGGCAGAGCACCATTACAAATCGCCTCGCTTTAATTCCTCGATGAAATTCTCGTAAATGCGAAGCTCGCTTTGCTGCCCTGGCCTCTGCCTGAGTACGTAGTAGTCCTCCACAATTTGCGCTTGCTGCTCCCGATTAAAGTCGCGGAAGTGCTTGCCCTCGGCTCGGGCCCGTCTCAGCCCTTCAGCGTCGCCGTAGTCATACTCCGCGCCTATATGCTGTGCAGCCAGCGCCTCCAGTGCGTAGATGCCGCCGGTCTTTTCGTACTGCATCACATGCACTAACTCGTGGATGATCAGCGCCTTTTCGTCCTCTTTGTTCATTCCAGGAGGTAAATAGATCGTATTTCCGATGGTGAGTCCTCTGCTGCTAAGGGCGGCGAGATTTGCTGGAGATGGGCCGGTTACAAT
>JAAXUL010001391.1 GCA_013336035.1 Chloroflexales bacterium | reverse complement strand
AGCGGCACCTGGTCGAGGCCGAGGGCCAGGAAGAGCAGCCAGAGGCGCAGGAAGGTGAAGCAGGCCGAGAGCAGCGACGCACCCCCCAGGGCCGCGAGGGGCCCGGGGCGCAGGGCCAGCCCGCCGAGCTGGCTGTTCCAGCGCTCGAGGCTTGTGGTGAGCCCCGGGGCGACCCGCGGCAGCGCCGTGGTCAGCACCCACTGGCGCGGCCCGTGGGCCACAAGCACCACGGTCAGGGCGACCAGGCCGAGGCCTATGCCGATCACTAGCGCCATCTGGAGCTCGCGGCTTGGCAGGAGCTGGCCGAGGGCGAAGATGCCCAGTGTGGCTATCGCCGCCATGACCAGCAGGTCGAAGAGCCGGTCGAGGATCACGCTGAGCGTAGCCGGCGCCAGCGGCTGCCCCCGGTCGTGCAGATAGACGGCCTTCACCAGGTCGCCGGCCTGCCCGGGCGTGGTCGCGCCGTAGAACAGGCCCACCGTGTAGAGGGCGCAGGCCGTGGGCAGGTCTAGGGCTACGCCCATCTCGCGCAGCAGGCGCGCCCAGCGCCACGACTTGATGAGCACAAAGGGCGGCATCAGCAGCAGCGAGAGCGCGATCGGCCAGAGCAGAGCGTCGCGCAGGGTCGCCCACAGCTGTTCAAGGTCGGCGTTGAGCAGGAAGAGCACCAGCAGGGCTGGGCCGAGCAACCGCAGGAGCCAGGCGAGCGTCTTTTTCATTATTGGTCGGGCCGCTGGAAGCGCAGCGCGGCGATCTGCTCGGCGAGTAGGCCAAAGAGGAAGATGATGATGCTGCCGACGAAGAGCAGCAGGGCTGAGTTCGGGATGTACAGGCCCCGGGCCGGCTCGAGCACGGCCATGTTCAGCAGCCACGAGGCTAGGCCGAGGACGAACATGCCCGCGGCGATGGGGAAGTAGACCCGCAGAGGCGAGAAGAGCGAGATCATGCGCAGCATAATCAGCCCGAACTTGACCCCGTTCTTCATCAGCTTCTGGCCGCTCTGGCCGCCCCCGCGCCGCTGGCCCTCGATGGTGACGAAGCCGACGCCGTAGCCGGCCTTTAGCAGGGCCAGCGTGCTTGTGGTGGGGTACGAGTAGCGGTTTGGCAGCAGGTGGATGAACTCCATGATCACGTGGCGGCGCATCGCCCGGAAGCCGCTGGTCAGGTCGCGCACCTGGGTCTCGACCAGGTAGGTGCCGAGCGCGTCGAGGGCCCCGTTGCCGAGGCGGCGGGCCAGGGTGTCGCCCTGGGTCTCGCGGGTGCGCGCCCCGACCACCATGTCGAAGCCGTCGGCGACGCCGCCCAGGATGGCCGGGATGTAGCGGGGGTCCATCTGGCCGTCGGCGTCCATCAGCAGCACCACCTCGCCCGTCGCGCGCCGGATGCCGGTCTTGACGGCGGCGCCGTTGCCCCGGTTGGCCGGGTGCCGCTCGACGCGGGCGCCGGCGGCGGCGGCCCGCGCCCCTGTGTCGTCGCCCGAGGCGTCGTCGACCACCATGATCTCGGCCTCGGGCAGGGCCTCGCGCACGCGCGCGACTACGGCGGCGATGCCGTGGGCCTCGTTATAGGCCGGGATAACTACCGTCACCGTAAATGGGTAGCGCTGCGGCGCGGCGGGCTCTGCGATTGTGTCGATGACCTCTAAGCTCATGCCTGTCCCTCGTGGGGCTCCGCCCCTCAGACCCTGCTGTGGGGCTCCGCCCCTCAGACCCTGCTGTGGGGCTCCGCCCCTCAGACCCTGGTTTCTTGCGGGGGGCCGCCGCCGGCCCCCCACACCCCCCGCGCGCGGGGCGCACCGACCCGACCCCCTGGTGGCGGGCCGTGAGGGTGTCGGCACCTCCGGCGCCGGATGGTGCGCCCCGCTCGGCTGAGCCCGGCGTCGCGCCCTCAGGACGGCGCGTGCTTCTCGAGGAAGCTGTACACCTCGGTGTCGTCGACCCCCGGGAACGAGCCCGCCGGGAGCGCGGAGAGCACGTGCTGGTGCATGTGGGCGCTCGGCCAGGACTTCTTCGCCCACCGCCTCACGAGGTCCGGTGCCGCGCGGTGGCAGCACGCCTCGCCCGGGCACGTCGACGACTGGCGCAGCGCGGTCTCGCGCCCGCGGAACCACTTGACGGCCGCGAACGGCACACCGACCGTGATCGAGAACTCGCCGCCTGCCGTGCTCCCGGTCTGGG
>JAAXUL010000067.1 GCA_013336035.1 Chloroflexales bacterium | reverse complement strand
CAATCGAATTGCTCGCGGATGAAGATAAACCCCGCTGGCGAGGAGATTACGAGTCGCGGCTGCGCCTCTACTCATCCGGCAATCCCTACACGCGCGGGGATTTGTGGCGTTTTTCCACGGGTCGCATGCTTGGCTGGTGGAGATTCGATGAGCAGTCCGGCAATACCGCCGCCGATGCATCCGGCAACGTTACAATGGTCACGCTGACGATCCCTGCAGGAACGGAATTGCCGGAACAGATGGACGCCATCGTCGGCGCGTCGACTGGACCGCAGCAGTTGATCCCGTGCACGGCGGCGTTCATGCAGCGAGAATTGGGCGCGCCCGACGGCGGCAGCGCCTGCTTCGACGTCAACGCCACCTGCCTGAGCTTCCTGGCCGCGCTGCACAGCGCCGCCCATCTGATCGCCGCGGGCGCCTACCGCTGCGCGCTGATCTTCAGCAGCGAGATCGGCGCGCACTCGCGTAACCCCGCCGAGCCCGAGAGCGCCGTGCTCTTCGGCGATGCCGCCGCCGCCGCGGTGATCACCCGCTCCGCGCCGGGCACGCCCGGCGCGCTCTGGGGCGCGAAGTTCGCCACATACGGCAGCGGCGCCGGGCTGACCCACATCCTCGGCGGCGGCTCGCTGCACCACCCGAACGACCCGGCGACGACGCCCGAGATGAATCGCTTCCATATGCATGGCCCCGGCCTGCTGCGCATAGCCGCCCGCACCCTCGGCCCATTCCTCGACGCCTTCTTCGCCGATCTGGGGTGGGCGCGCGCCGAGCTTGATCTCCTGGTGCCGCATCAGGCCAGCCGCAATGGCCTCGGGCTGCTCACCGCGCGCCTGGGCTTCACCGAGGCGCAGATCTTTCTGAACCTGGCCGAGCGCGGCAACTGCGTCGCCGCCTCGATCCCGCTCGCCCTCGCCGAGGCCGCCGCCCAGGGCCGGCTCCGCCGCGGCGACCGGGTCGTGCTCCTGGGCACCGGCGCCGGCATGTCGATCGGCGCGCTTGCGCTGAGCTACTGATACCACCTTCGGTGGAAGAGCTATGAAAAGATTCTTTGCTTTTCGCAAGCGAGCACCCGAGCGCCTGGCCTGGGCGCTCGCGCTGCTCTACGGGCTCGACCGGCTGCTGAAGCTGCTGGCGGTGTTCACCTTCTTCCGCCGGCGGCCGCCGCTCGCACCGGAGACCTGGCCCGCGGTCACGCTGATCTGCCCGATCACCCGCTCGCCCAACGATCTGCGCCGCGCCCTGGCCGCGCGCGCGCAGATCGACTACCCCGGCCCGCAGCGCTGCCTGCTGATCTGCGACGCGGCCGACGCAGGCGCACAGGCGCTCTGCCGCGAGCTCATGGCCGCCCATCCCGCGTGGCCCGCCGAGCTTCTCGTCGTCGAGGCCGATGCCGGCGCGGTGGCGTCGAAGGTGGCAAAGCAGTGCGCCGCCCTGCCCCGCTCCGACGGCGACGTGCTCTGCTTCGTGGACGACGACGTGGTGCTGCGCCCCGACGCGCTGCGCGTGCTGGTGCCGTACGCGCTGGGCCCCGGCGTCGGCGCCGCCTTCGGCCTGGCCTGCTACACCGCCTGGGGCACCCTGGCCGAGAGCCTGATGAGCGGCTTCGTCAATACGAGCGCGCTGCTTAGCTACGTGCCCCTCACCTTTCTGGTCGAGCCGTTCACGATCACCGGCCACTGCTTCGCTATGGCCCGCGAGCGCTTCGACGCCGTCGGCGGCCTGGGCGGGATGGCCGGCCGCCTCGACGACGACCACGAGCTGGCCCGCCGGGTCCGCCGCCACGGCCTGCGCAACGTACAGACCCCGCTGATCTACGACGTCGAGAACCGCCTCGGCGCCCTGGCCGACTACCACAACCAGATGCGCCGCTGGATGCTCATCCCGCGGCAGACGATGCTGCCCTGGCTAGATAGCCGCGAGCGAGGCGCGCTCATGCTCAGCAGCACCGGCGCGCTCCTGCCGCCGCTCCTGGCGCTGCTGGCCCTGGCCGGCCGCCGCCCGGCGGCCCTTGCGGCGCTGAGCCTGAGCGTGGGTAGCTTTGCTGGCGCCTACGTCCTGATCGAGCGGGGCTACCTCCAGCGCCCCATGCCCGCCCGGCGCTGGCCGCTGCTGCCGCTCCTGGCCTGCGCGACGCCGATCCACGTCGCGCTCGCCGCCCTCGGCGACGAGACGGTCCGCTGGCGCGGCCAGCGGCTGCGCATCGAGCGCGGCGGGCGCTTCACAGTGGTCGGCCAGGGCTAATCTGAAAGGTAGCGGGGCTAATGCGGGATCAGGCAGGTTCTTCGGGGTACTATCGCGGGCGCATGGCCCCAGGAAGCGCTGTCCGGCGCTCTACGCTCTATGCTCTACGCTGGCTCTGGCGTCTGCTCGCCGCCCTGCTGCTCGCCGAGCGGCTGCTCAAGCACCTCGCCGTACTGCGCTTCTTCCAACGCGCGCCGGCGAAGGCAACTCGTGCGCCCGGCCTGGTCAGCATCATCCAGCCCATCCTGAGCGGCGACCCGGCCCTCGCCGCGTGCCTGGAGCGCAACCTCGATGCCCGCTCGGGCTACCGCCGCGAGTTCATCTGGCTGATCGACGCGGACGACGCGCCGGCGCGCCGGATCTGCGCGGAGCTCGTCGCACGCTGGCCGGGCCTGGCGATTCGAGTCGTCGAGCTGCCGCCGCCCGCGCCCGAGCACAACCCCAAGCTCGTCAAGCTGATCGCCGGGGCCGCAGCCGCCCAGGGCGAGGTGCTCTGCGTGCTCGACGACGACACGGCGATCCCCGACGATGGTCTGGAGGCCTGCCTGCCCTACCTCGACCAGCCCGGCGTCGGCCTGGCCTTCGGCCTGCCCTACTACACGAGCTTCGACAACCTCTGGTCGAGCCTGGTGGCCTGCTTCGTCAACAGCAGCAGCCTGATGACCTACATCCCCTTCGCGGCGCTGCGCGACCCGGTGACGATCAACGGCATGTGCTACGCCCTGCGCCGCGAGACGCTCGACGCCGTCGGCGGCTTCGCCGGCCTCGAGCGCGTCGTTGCCGACGACTTCGCGGTGGCGGCGCGGCTGCGCGCGCACGGCTATCGCCTGGCCCAGACCCCGCTCCGCCACCCGATCCACACCACGGTGCGCGGGCCGCGCCACTACGCCGGCCGGATCCAGCGCTGGCTCATCTTCCCCCGCGAGTCACTGATGCGCCACCTGGCCCCCGGTGAGCTGGCGATCTTCTACGCCCTGGTCGCCGCGCCGATCTTCTTCCCCTGGCTCACCGTAGCCGCGCCACTGCTCCGGCCCGGGCCGGCGGCGCGCCGCTTTGCCCTCGCCTACCTCGCCCTCAGCTACGCCATCTTCGCCCACCACAATCACGCCTACCTCGGCTCAGCTGTGCCCTGGACGCACCAGTGGCTCGTCCCACTCACCCAGCTCACGCTGCCCGCCCAGCTACTCGTGGCCCTGGCGGCGCCGCGCCGGATCGTGTGGCGCGGCCACGTGATGCAGATAGAGCGCGGCGGCAACCTGCGCCTGCTGCGCCGGCGCGCCTCGTGAGCCTCGCAGAGGCCTACGCGGCCGTGCTGGCCGCCCATCCCCCACGGCACCTGGCGATTGGCGGCGCACGCTGGGAGCTGCTCGAGGCCGGCGCGGGGGCGACTGTGCTGCTGCTGCCCGGCGGCTTCGGCGTGGCCGCCACATCTTTCCAGTATCTAGCCGACCTCTCCCGCGACTATCGCGCCATCGCGCTGACCTACCCGCCGCACCTGGAGCGCATCGTCGACCTGGCCGACGGGGTCACGGCAGTCCTCGACCACTGTGGCGTCGAGCGCGCCCACGTCGTCGGCGGTTCGGCCAGCGGCGCCGTGGCCCAGGTGCTGGTGCGCCGCCACCCGGCCCGGGTGTCCACGCTGATCCTGGCCCAAACCGGCCCGCCCCAGCCACAGCGGGCATGGCTCGCGGAGGTGTGCGCCGCGCGCTGTCAGGCCATGCCCGCCGCCCTCACCCTGGCGCTGCTGCGGGCCGCGGTGCTGGCCTTCCTCCCTAGGCCCTGCGCCGATCACGCCTTCTGGCGGGCGCACTTCGCCGCCGTGGTCGCCGCCCATCGCCGTACCGGTCTGGCAGCCCGCCTCCGCGCCCTGGCCGACTACGACCGCGGCTATCACTTCAGACCTGCGGACCTCGACGCGTGGCCGGGCCGCGTGGCGATCATCGAGGCGACCCACGATGGCCTGTTACCGGCCGCTGAGCGTGCCGCACTGCGCGGGCTCTATCCCAGAGCCACCGTCTATCCACTCGCCGGCGGCCGCCACGCTGACAGTGTCACGGATCCGACCAGACAACTCGCGGCCATCAGAAAGGCTTTGGCTCAGTGAGCGCATAGAGCACGAGAAAGAGGGGCGTCCGGGTGACAGCAGCCGAGTCTAGGCGTTTTAAGCGCGCGCATTAGCGCGAAGAGGGCGAGCAGGTGGCCGAGACCCGGCTGGACGAAGTGCAGCCCCATGAATGAATGGGGCGGAGAATGTAGCGGGAATGGCTCGGTGCCATGCTACGTGAGAAGCGCACAACTAATCACGGAACGCTGTTCATCCAGCCCTTATGAGGAGCTAACGCTCATGACAATAGTGTATTCAACCCGTGCTGCACGCCGGATCACGTGGACGCTCTTTATCGCCCAGAGCCTTGCCTCGGCTGCCCTGATCGCCAACACGACTGTGGTTCCCATTATCGGCGCAGAGCTGAGCGGCCGGCCAGCGTTGGCCGGGCTGCCTGGCACCCTCTTGCTGCTCGGTGCGGCGAGCACGGCTCAGCCCGCCGCCCAGCTGATGCAGCGTCTCGGGTCGCGCTGGAGCCTGGCCCTGGGCTTTAGCATGGGCCTGGCAGGAATGCTACTGAGCGGCGGGGCGCTTCTTATGCAGAGCTTCCCGATCTTCTTGCTCGGTCTGCTGCTGATCGGCGGCGCCCGCGGGGTCGTGGACCAGAGCCGCTACGCCGCGGCCGATGCCCACGAACCGGCCCAGCGCGCGCGCGCGATCAGCACGATCGTCTTTGCCGGCACCATCGGCGCAGTCGTGGGGCCGGCATTGGTTGGGCCCAGCGGGGCGCTTCTGAGCGGCCTGGGGCTTCCTGCGTTGTCCGGGCCAATGTGGATCGGCGCCGTGCTGTTTGCGGTGGCGGGCGCGCTCATCGCCGCGCTGCTGCGGCCTGATCCTCGCCAGATCACGCGCTCTCTGGCAGCGGGCCATCCTACGGCGCAGGCTGACGCCCGCGACGCTCGCCCTCTCCGTGCGGTGATGCGCCTGCCAAACACCCAGCGCGCGCTCGCCGCCCTGGTCACAGGCCAGGTGGTGATGGTGCTGATTATGGCGGTGACCGGCCTGCACATGCATGACCACCACCATGGCCTCGACGCTGTGGCGACCGTGATTATGGCGCACACGCTGGGGATGTATGGCCTGTCCGTCCTGACGGGCCCCCTGGCGGATCGCGTCGGCCGCTCGCGCGCTATTGGCGGCGGGGCGCTCCTCCTCATCACCGGCAGCCTGCTCGCGCCCACCTCGCTGCAAACCGTCTGGCTGGCGCTGGCGCTGTTCCTGGTCGGGCTGGGCTGGAACCTGTGCTACATCGCTGGCTCATCGCTCCTCGCAGATGGGCTCGCGCCCGCCGAGCGCGGGCGCATCCAGGGCGTTACTGAGCTGATGATCAACCTGGCCTCGGCGGCCAGCAGCCTGGGGAGCGGCATCCTGCTGGCACGTTTAAGCTACGCCGCGCTCGGGATGCTGGGGGCGCTCATCGCACTCGTGCCCCTCGCTCTCATCGGATGGCAGATCACCGTGCCCGCGCGCGTGGCCCCAGGTGATGCGTAAGCGCTCGCGGATGGCGCCCAAGGGCTGGGATAAGCCGGAGCTTCATCAACCCTCCCACCGCGCGGGACAACGCGCGCAAGGGCGCCAAAAAGGGAGGGCCGAAGATGCTGTCAGCCGTCTGCCAATAGCTTGTATGCGCACTGTCTTGTGGCCTCATGCTGCCTCGCTTCTCTACTGCCTTACGTGTTGTCACAGCAGGGTGGGGCAATCAGGATGTGCCCCACCCTCGAACCATTGTCATGCGCCCGAGGACGATCAACGCAATGCGCGGAAGAACGTCTGGATATCGCTGACCAGCAGATCGGGGACTTCCATCGCTGGAAAGTGGTGTGCGACCTGCTCTTGTTTCGGAGAACGAACTGCGATGGACAGCTCAAGCAGCTGCGTGATTGAAATGCCGATCCCCTCTTGAGGATACTTCCGGTTCAGGACAGAATGAGCCCGATGCCGAGGGGGAAGGCGGCGGTACGCTTGCCGCCGATCAGCGCCCCGCCACCGCCGGCACCGGCGGGCCCGTCGGTGACCTTCAGCGCGGGGCTCCCCAGGCGGGGAATGGGCACGGCCCTCCACCCTATGTCCGCCCCAGCGAGCAGTGCCACCTGCTCCGCCAGCGTGATCTGGTCCAGCAGCTCGTCGGCGCGATGTGTCCCGGCTTCAAGGTCTTTGCCGATATGACACGGTTCCCTGGACGGCCCAGGCCTGGGCCGTCAGTGCGATGGAACCATCGGGGGCGCGAGGCAAGCGTGACTGCAGGCTCGCCCGAATCCGCTCCTGCGCCTCGGGCCCAAGCGAGGCCAGATAGGTGGGGGCAGGGCCCTGCTTCCCCAGAAATGGCTGCCACAGGTCATCGAAGCTCCGGAATCTTGTCGGAATGACGATCGCGCGAACGGCGACGGACGTGAGCCCAGCCTGGGCGAAGGCCGCCACCAGTGGCTCCGGGCGGCAGAGCGGGAACCGCGCGCCTTCGTCAAGTGCCGCCGCCGCAGGGGCTATCTCGATGGCGGCATCCCAAAACCGGCGGAGCATTTGCATCCCCCCGCGGTAATCCCAGACATAGGCCGCTACCCGGCCCCCGGGTTGGCACACCCGCGCCATCTCGCGCAGCGCAGCGATGGCATCAGGCACAAAGTTCAGCATCAAGCCCGAGATCACGGCGGCGCAGAGCCTGCTCCGCCACGGGAGCGCGGTCGCATCGGCCACCGCAAACCGCACGCGTCGATCGCCGATCGCGGCTTGGGCGACGGTGAGAAAGCCGCGCGACCGATCGATGGCGAAGACTGCACGGGGCTCGGCGGCAGCAAGCACACCCGCCGCCAGCGCACCCGTGCCGCAGCCCACATCGCCCCACGTCTGCCCGGCCGGCAGATCGAGCCAGGCCAGAAACTCCCGCGCCACGGCGCGGCTCCAGCGCCCGACAAATGCCTCATAGGGCACGCCCGACGCCCATGCGTCCTGCATCGCATTGTGCATCTGGTCCTCCTTGCCGCCCTACCGGTGGAGCAAACGGCCCTTCAGAAACGGAGGCGCGCTCAGGGTGCCGCTGATCGTCGCCGTTCGCCCAGCTTCTTTCTGCCATAGGTTGGTATCAGAGCAAGGAGGAGTCCAGAATCGGCGGCGCTCGCGCGTTGGGCTGGGTTATAGCGCTTTTATTCTCGTAAGATGGACAGCTCATCGCTTAAGTAACTATTTGACAACTGAGGGCCGTGAGAGCCTTGACACGCGGCCAATCTGTGTTATACATTTACTGTACTAACTTGATCAACATTATACACAAACCAACCGGCGCCCCGTTCTGGCGCCTGCTCACACCGTGAGCGTCGATCACGGGCGCGGCTGACACCTGCGCCCGCGCGCTCGCACCGCATACCCTCGTACAGCGCTGTACCCATCCTGGCCCCTCCTCGTCGCTCGGCTCACGCCGTGCTCGCTTCGCTGTGCGCGAAAGGCCCTGGCTATGAGTGACCTGTTTCTCGGGATCGATGTCGGCTCTACCACCGTCAAGGTGGTCGTCCTGGATGGCAGCGGCACGCTCCGCGGAAGCCGCTACCTGCGCTCGAGCGGGCAGTCGCAGCACACTCTGCTCCAGGCGCTGCGCGACCTCGCGCAGGAGTTTGCGCTCGCGCGGGTGGTGGGTGTCGGGCTGACCGGATCGGGCGGCGAGCGCATCGCGCGCGCCATCGGCGGCCAGCATGTCAACGAGCTGATCGCCCAGACCCGGGCCGTCAGCGAGCACTACCCCCAGGCCCGCACCGTGATCGAGATCGGCGGCCAGGACAGCAAATTTCTCGCGCTGGAGTGGGACGAGGGGCAGGGCAAGCTTGCCCTGCGCGACTTCGCGATGAACGCGATCTGCGCCGCCGGCACCGGCTCGTTCCTCGACCAGCAGGCCGAGCGCCTGGGGATCGCGATCGAGGGCGAGTTCGGCGCCCTGGCGCTGCAGTCTGAGAGCCCGGCCCGCATCGCCGGGCGCTGCACCGTCTTCGCCAAGTCCGACATGATCCATCTGCAGCAAAAGGGCACGCCCCTGACCGACATCCTGGCGGGCCTCTGCCTGGCGCTGGCGCGCAACTTCAAGGGCGTGATCAGCAAGAGCAAGGCCTTCGTGGCACCGGTCCTCTTCCAGGGCGGCGTGGCCTACAATCAGGGCGTCGTGCGCGCCTTCGAGACCGTGCTCGGCCTGGCCCCGGGCGAGCTGATCATCCCCGCGCAGCACCACCTGATGGCCGCCATCGGCACCGCTCTGCTCGCGCAAGAGGCGGCGGCCGACGGGAGCCTGCCGACCTTCCGTGGGCTCGAGGCCCTCGAGGTGCTGGCCCACGAGGAGCAGAGCAACCACCGGCCGCTGCCCGCCCTCAGCAGCTGCGCCTTCGCGCTGCCGGTCTACGACACGAGCCTGGCTCGCGCTGCGAAGCGCCCCGCCCGTGGGGAAAAGGCGCCCCTGTCGGTCTATCTGGGGGTCGATGTCGGCTCGATCAGCACGAACCTGGCCCTGATCGACGAGCACGGCCACGTCATCGCGCGGCGCTACCTGTCCACGGCGGGCAAGCCGCTCGAGGCGGTGCGCGAGGGCCTGCGCGCGATCGGCGCCGAGGTGGGCGCGACGGTCACGGTGCGGGGCGTGGGCACCACCGGCTCGGGGCGCTACCTGACCGCCGACTTCGTGGGCGGCGATGTCGTCCGCAATGAGATCACCGCCCAGGCCCGCGCGGCGACGGCCGTCGACCCGGCCGTCGAGACGATCTTCGAGATCGGCGGGCAGGACAGCAAGTACATCAGCCTGCACCACGGCGCCGTCGTCGACTTCACGATGAATAGCGCCTGCGCCGCCGGCACCGGCTCGTTCCTCGAGGAGCAGGCCGAGCGCCTGGCCCTCGACATCAAGGCTGACTTCAGCCAGCTGGCTCTGGGCGCCCACCAGCCGACCGGGCTGGGCGAGCGCTGCACGGTCTTCATGGAGTCGGACGTCATCCACCACCAGCAGCAGGGGGCCGGCCTCGACCAGCTGACCGCCGGGCTGGCCTACGCCATCGCCCAGAATTACCTCAACCGGGTGGTGAACAACCGCCCGATCGGCCGCAAGGTCTTCCTCCAGGGCGGGGTGGCCTGGAACCAGAGCGTGGTCGCCGCCTTCCAGACCCTGCTCGAGCGCCAGATCGTCGTGCCGCCCCACCACGATGTGACCGGCGCGATCGGGGTGGCCATCCTGGCGATGGAGGAGCTCGCGCAGCGGCGCGCGGCCGGCGAGGAGGCCGCGACCCGCTTCAGGGGCTTCGACCTGAGCGACCGCCACTACGAGACGACTACCTTCGAGTGCCGGGCCTGCCCGAACATCTGCGACGTGAGCAAGGTGGTGATCGCCGGCGAGGCGCCGATCTTCTACGGGGCCCGCTGCGACAAGTTCGAGGAGCTCGGCCAGCAGCAGGCGAAGCTGCGCCAGCTGAGCAGTATCCCCGACCTTTTCGCCGAGCGCAGCGCCCTGCTGCTGGGCGACTACGCCCCGCCCGAGGGGCCGCGCACCGGCCGGCCGCGCCTCGCCCTCGCGCGCGCCATGACCTTCCACGACCTCTTCCCCTACTGGCGTACGCTCTTCAAGGCCCTGGAGATCGAGCTGGTCCTCTCGGAGCCAACCAACCCGGAGATTATCAAGGCCACGCTCGAGCACGCCGGGGTCGAGTCGTGCCTGCCGGCCAAGCTGGTCCACGGGCATGTCTTGAATCTGGTGGACAAGCAGGTTGATGCGATCCTGCTGCCGAGCATGATCAACCGCGAGGATGGCGGGCCGGGCCAGCATGACAGCAACTACTGCCCCTTCGTGTCGGCCTCGGCCTACCTGGTGCCGCAGCAGCTGGACAGCGCCACCCGTCGCGGCCAGCGCCTGATCTCACTCCCCTTCCGCCTGCGCTCCGAGACGATCCGGCGCCAGGAGCTGCGCGGCCTGACCGAGCAGCTCGGCCTCGCCATCTCGAGCGAGCGCATCGCCGAGGCCGACGCCGAGGCGTTCGCGGCCCTCCAGGCCTTCAACGAGGCCATCCGTCGGCGCGGGCAGGAGATCCTGGCCGGGCTCGACGGACAGCAGCCGGCGGCGGTGCTGATCGGGCGCCCCTACAACACGGCGGACCTCGGGGTCTGCCAGGACCTGCCGTACAAGCTGCGCAAGCTGGGCGTGCTGCCGATCCCGATCGACTTCCTGCCGACTAACACGGTCGACATCGCGCCCTACTACTCGAAGATCAGCTCGCCGAGCGGCCAGGCCATCCTGGCGGCGGGCCTCCTGGTGCGCGACAACCCGCGCCTCCAGGCGATCTACGTCACCAACTTCTGCTGCGGCCCCGACGCCTTCTTCCTCGGCTTCTTCCGGCGCATCCTGGGCGATAAGCCGTTTCTCGAGCTCGAGCTGGACGAGCACTCGGCGGACGCTGGCATCGTGACGCGCTGCGAGGCCTTCTTCGACAGCCTGCGCATTGGGCGCGAGGCGCTGGTGTGATGTGGGGGAACCAGGTTCCCCCACGCCCCCGCTCCCGAGGTTTATCACGAATGAGGTTCCTAATGACCACACAGCTCCAGGGGCAGCCCGGCAAGGTCTACATCCCATCGATTGGCGACCACTGCGAGGCGATCGCCGCGGCGCTGCGCGCCTACGGGCAGCCGGCCGAGGTGCTGCCCGCGACCTCGCCGGCGACCCTGGCCACTGGCCTGGAGGTGGGCAAGGGGCGCGAGTGCATGTTCAGCCTGATGATCATTGGCGGGATGCTGCACCGCGCGAAGCAGTCCGACTTCGACCCAGAGCGCTCGGCGCTGTTCTTCCCGAGCCTCTCGCGTAAGTGTGTCGGGATCAACTACAGCTCGCTCTTCCGCGACGCGCTGGCCAACAACGGGCTCGAGCAGGTCGAGATCCTCTCGCCTGGCATCGCCAATACCTACCGCGGTATGGGCAGCCACCCCGATGTGGTGCGCAGCCTGATCTGGCACGGCTTTATCGCCATTGATCTCCTGATCCGCCTACAGAACCAGCGCCGCCCCTACGAGCTGCAGCCCGGGGCGACCGACCTGGCCTACCAGCGCTCGCTGGCGCGGGTGGTCGCGGCGATCGAGACAGGCGAGGGGAGCCGCGTCGTCGCGGCGCTTGCCGCGAGCGCGAGCGAGTTCGAGGCCGTGCCGCTTGATCAGAGCGTGCGCCGCCCGCGCATCGGGATGCTCGGCGACTTCTACATGCTCTACAACCCCTACCTCTACCTCGACGCGATCCGCCAGATCGAGGCCCTTGGCGGCGAGGTCGAGATCCTGCGCTTCGCCAAGTTCTTCTACTTTATCAACTGGATGCGCGAGCAGGACGCCCGCGGGTTGGGGAAGCACCAGGATGCGCTTCAGATCGCGCTTGAAAACGCCTACCAGCATCAGGTCGAGGCCGATCTGGTCGCGACGGTGCGACACCTGCTCAGCGACGCGAACCCGCTTGAGCCACGGGCTACGGTCACCGTCGCCGATATCCAGCGCTACTACCACATCGGCATTGTGAACGGAGGGTTTACGGCGGGCGCGGCGGTGGATATGGCGCGGGAAGGCTGCGCCGGCCTGCTGCACGTCGTGCCGTTCCTCTGCATCGGCAGCATCATTGCCGCGGCGCTGGGCAATAAGGTTCGTACCGACCTGGGCCAGATCCCATGGCTCGACATCATCTTCGATGCGCAAGGAGGGACGAATGTACGCACCCGCCTGGAGGCCTTTCTGTTCCAGGCCGCGCAGTTTGATCGCTCAAAGGCTGGCGCCCAGCGGGCTGTGCCCCCGCCCGCCGAGCGCAAGCTCAGCGAGACGCATGCCGCACCCCCGCGCAGCCCGCGGGCGGCCCCGCTCATCCCGCTGACGGTGCAGCCCGCTGGTGCGGGCAGCAATCTGTAAGGAGATTTGTCCCAATGGCTACGTCAGACTCTGACAAGAACGTCCGCCCTGCCGTCCCGAGCCTCGTAAGCGAGCAGAAGCCCGCCCTCTCGCGGCGCGCGTTCCTGCGCTACGCCAGCCTCGCCTCGGGCGGGCTGATCCTCGCGGCCTGCTCGTCCGCGCCCGCCGCGCAGTCGCCCACCTCGGCGCCGGCTGAGCCCACCGCGCAGCCGGCTACGGCGGCGCCGGCCGCCTCCCCCGTAACCTCCGCGACCGTGCCGGGCGACACGAACTCGGCGACCCTGGGCGCGGCGAAGATCGCCTACGGCGGCGGCGCGTGCGAGGCCGCGACCTTCGTCGGCTATGAGAATGGCTTCTTCGAGGCGGAGGGCCTGAAGCCCGAGCTGGTCGCCCTGGCCGCGGGCACGCAGAAGGAGGCGCTGGCCTCGGACAAGGTCAATGCGCTCCAGTATACGGCGGAGTCGATCAAGGCGCTCGAGCAGGGCCTGGGCGTTCGGATCACCACCGGCCTGCACAAGGGCTGCATCAGGCTGCTGGCCGGTGTCAACTCTGGTATCAAGACCGTCGCCGACCTCAAGGGCAAGACGCTGGGCATCACGAACTTCGGCGGCCTGCCGCAGGTGCTGGTGCAGTGGGCCCTGAGCGACCTTGGCCTGGACCCGGTCAAGGATGTGACCTATACGATCTTCCCGGGCGAGCAGCTGGAGTCGGCGGTGCAGAAGGGTGAGATTGACGCCTTCGCGCTGTACGACCCGCTCGCCGCAATCGCGCTCAACAACAAGACCGTGATCCAGATCTTCAGCACCCAGGACGATCTGCCGTACAAGGATATGTACTGCTGCTTTATCGGCGTCTCGCAGAAGGTGGTCGAGCAGAACCCCGAGCAGGCCGCCGCGATCACCAGGGCCTTCCAGAAGGCCGCCTACTGGGTCGAGCACAACAAGCCCGAGGCGGCGAAGATCATGGTCGCCAAGAAGTACGTCCCCGCCTCGGAGGAGCTGCTCCTGACCCTGCTCAACCAGTATGACTACATCCCCAGCGCAGAGAAGGGCAAGGTCAACTTCGGCAAGTTTGTCGAGATCCTCAAGCGGGTGGGCGTGCTGGAGCCGGACACCGACCCCCAGAAGCTGACCGACCTGGCCTTCGTTCAGGTGACGCCCGATCTGTACCCCGGCGAGGGGTCTGCGCCCAGCCGGGGGGTGCCGCAGTACTCCGCGCAGGTGCTCAGAGAGATGGCGCTGAACCCGCAGCTGGTCTACAGCGCCTCGCACATCTCGGGGCCGGGCTTCTACTGCAACCTGAGCTAAATGCTCGCAAGCCCTGCTTGCGACACCACAAAGGCTGAATAAGGAGGGTTTTGTAGGGAGGGCAAGCCCTCCCTGCGACCCTCCCTACCGCCTTGCTAGAAACGGAGGAGCTTATGGCCTCAGAAGAGCTACGAACCGCTATCCCGGCAGTCGAGCGCGACGCTGGATTGCCAGCGGCGGTCGCCCCCGATGCGATCCCGCTGCCTAGCAACCGGGTGATCAACCTGAGAGCAGGGGCGACCGTCGTCATCTGGCTGATCGTGCTGGCGGTCCACAACCTGATCCCCCAGGTGGGGGCGAGCTTTAAGGTGCCCAAGGACTACCTGTCCCCCGCCGCGCTGCTGGTGCTGGTGGTCGCGCTGGCCAGCTGGGGCGTTGCCTATCTTGCCAGGGGGCGGCGCGAGCAGGTGCTCGCGATCTACCGGGTGCTGATCGTTCTGGGCATCGTGCTGATCCCCTGGGAGGTCGCCGAGCGGCTGGCCTGGATCAAGCCGCCCTTCTTTCCCACGGCCAGCAAGGTCATTGGGGTCTACGTCGAGGACTACCCGACCCTGCTGCTCAGCATCGCCTACTCGATGCGGCTGATGGTGATCGGCTACGTGCTTGGCAGCGTCACCGGCATCAGCTTCGGGCTGGCCCTCGGCTGGTCAAAGCACGTGAGCAACTGGTCGATGTTCTGGATGCGGCTGATTGGCCCCATCCCGGCCACCGCCTGGATCCCCCTGGCGATCGTGGTCTTCCCCTCGACCTTCACCGCCGGGATCTTCCTGATCGCCTTCGCCTCGTGGTTTCCGGTGATGATGCTGACCTGGTCGGGGGTGGCCGGCGTGCCCAAGGCCCTGCTCGAGGCCGCCCAGACCCTGGGCGCCGACGATAAGCGCCTGCTGCGCCATGTGGTCATCCCGGCAGCCCTGCCCAACGTCTTTGTGGGCCTGTTTATGAGCCTGGGCACCGCCTTCGCTATTCTGGTCGTGGCCGAGATGATGGGCGTGAAGGCCGGGCTGGGCTGGTATATCACCTGGGCCCAGGGCTGGTCCGAGTACCACAAGGTCTACGCGGCCATGCTGGTGCTGGGCGCGCTGTTCATCGTCGTCGTCTCGGGTATCTTCAAGGTGCGCGACCAGGCCCTCGGCTGGCAGAAAGGCATCCTCCGATGGTAGCGACCGCCATAGCGAGCCAGGAAACCCCGCTGTCCCTGGGGAGCGAGGTCGAGCTGCTCGGCGTCAGCAAGTCGCGGCCGAAGGGCACCGGCCGCGAGACGGGCGGGCTGGTGCTGAGCCACGTGCACCTGCGCCTCGAGCCAGGCAGCTTCGTCTCGCTTGTGGGGCCGGGCGGCTGCGGCAAGACCACGCTGCTGCGCCTGCTGGCCGGCCTCGAGGCCCCGAGCGCGGGGCACGTGCGGGTGGGCGGCCAGTCGGTCCAGGGGCCGAGCCCCAGGCGAGGCATCATCTTCCAGGACGCCAACCTGTTCCCCTGGCTGAGCGTGCTGAAGAACACGACCTTCGGCCCGCTCTCTGTCGGCGCCAGCCCCGGCGAGGCCGAGGCCAGGGCCACGCATTGGCTCACCTTTCTGGGCCTGGGCAAGTTCCTGCACCGCTACCCGCACGAGCTCTCGGGCGGCATGCAGCAGCGCGTGGCGATCGCCCGCGCGATCGTCAACGAGCCGGAGCTGCTGCTGGCCGACGAGCCCTTCGGCGGCCTGGACTGGATCACGCGCGAGCTGGTCTGCGACGAGCTGCTGCGCCTCTGGCACACGACGCGCAAGACCTTCCTCTATGTCACCCACGCGCTGGAGGAGGCGGTCTACGTCAGCCAGCGCGTCGTCATCCTCTCGGCGCGGCCTGGCACGGTCGCCCGCGTGATCGAGGTCAATCTCCCTGAGCAGCGCTGGGCCCACGCCGATCTCCGCTTCACCCCCGAGTACGCGCGTCTGGTCGAGGAGGTGCGCGAGGTGTTCGCCGAGCAGACCGCGCTGGCCGCGAGCGTGAGGGCACACGTATGACGACGACCATCAGCTCTGCCACGGGCGGGCTCTCGGTGCGCAATCTGCACAAGACCTACCCGCCCGACATCGTTGCCCTGCGCGACGTGAGCCTCGAGCTGCGGCCGGGCGAGTTCACGGCCATCATCGGCCCCAGCGGCTGCGGCAAGACCACCCTGCTTAAGATCGCCGCCGGTATCGAGAGCTACCAGCGCGGCGAGGTCGTCTTCGCGGGCGAGCGGGTGGCCGGCAACACCTCGTGGAAGCGCTCGGTCATCTACCAGGACATCCGGCTGTTCCCCTGGCTGACCGCCCAGGCGAACGTGGTCTTCGCCCTGGAGAGCAAGGGGCTGCCGAAGGCCGAGGCGCGCCGGCTGGCGGCGCAGTGGATCGAGCGCCAGGGCCTGCGGGCCTACGCCGACGCCTACCCCGCCGAGCTCTCGGGCGGCATGCGCCAGAAGATCGGCGTCTGCCGGGTGCTGGCGAACGAGCCCGAGCTGATCCTTTGCGACGAGCCCTTCAGCGCCCTCGACTGGACCGCGCGCGAGTCGTTGCAGCTCGAGCTGCTGCGCTACTGGTACGAGCAGCGCAAGATGGTGCTCTTCGTCACCCACAACGTCGAGGAGGCGGTCTACCTGGCCCAGCGAGTGGTGCTGATGAGCGCCCGCCCGGGCGTGATCAAAGAGATTGTGGACGTCCCCCTGCCGGAGGAGCGCTGGGACGTGCGGCGCGACTCGCCCCAGCTGCTGGAGGTCGCCCGCTATGTGAACAACCATATCGCTGACGAGGTGCGCAAGGCCCAGCTGGCCGAGCAGGAGGTCGGCTACTAAATGCTCGCAAGCCCTGCTTGTGGTACGCGAAAGACCGGAGAGGGGTTTTTCAGGGAGGGCAAGCCCTCCCTGCGACCCTCCCTGACGTAGCCTCTCCTGGG
>JAAXUL010001390.1 GCA_013336035.1 Chloroflexales bacterium | reverse complement strand
CCGACTTCCCGCGCCTGGCCTCGCTGTTGGCCAACGACCGCTTCCTGCCACGCCAGTTCTCCTCGCGTGGCGATAAGCTGGTCTTCTCCAACGGCATCCTGGTGCTCTCGCTCTTCGCCGCCGGGCTAGTGCTCTACTTCCGGGCCAACGAGATCGCCATGCTGCCGCTCTACGCGATCGGTGTGTTTCTCTCCTTCACGCTCTCCCAGGGCGGCATGGTGATCCACCACCTGCGCGAGAAAGAGACCGGCTGGCGCTACGGCCTGAGCATCAACGGCCTGGGCGCCGCGCTCACGGCGGTGGTGATGGTCGTGCTGGCGGTGACCAAGTTCACCCACGGGGCCTGGGCGGTGCTGGTGCTCATCCCGCTGCTGGTGCTGATCTTCAGCCGCATCCATGGCCACTATGTGCGCGTGGCCGACCAGCTCTCCCTGGCGACGGCGGTGAAGCCCCAGCCCGTGCGCCGGCTCACAGCGGTGGTGCTGGTGAGTGGGCTCCACAAGGGCACCCTGCCCGCACTCGAGCTGGCGCGCGCCCTCGCCCCCGACAATGTCACGGCGGTCACGGTCAATCTCGACCCCGAGCATATCGAGAAGATCCAGTCCCGCTGGTGTGACTGGAGCTGCGAGGTGCCGCTGGTGGTGCTGGAGTCGCCGTACCGCTCGCTGATCACCCCGCTGCTGAACTTTATTGACGAGGTGGACGCGCGCTACAATGACGACGAGCTGCTGATCATCCTGCCCGAGTTTGTGCCGGCCCACTGGTGGGAGGCCTTCCTGCACAACCAGACCGGCCTGATCCTGCGCACGGCGCTGATGTTCCAGAAGGGCAAGACGGTCGTCAGCGTGCCGTATAAGCTCGGGCGCTAGGCCGCACGGGTTCCGTTGCTCCGCCACCGGGGCACCCTCCCGACCGTACCCACCAGCCGCCCCCGCGACCCTCATTGAGGTGCGGCGGGCGGCTGGTGCGATTCTTCCACCTGACGTAGCTCTGATTCCGCGATTACCTCCAGGTAGTGGTGCTGCACGGGTGTGAGGGGGACAGTGCGCGGCGTGGCAACGCGCCGCAGCTCCTCGTGCTGCCGCGCCGTCACACGGCGGTGTGAACGCCGGGAAGCATCGCGCATACTTGATCGTACCGCGTCGATCATGATTCGGGTGAGCATCGCGGCGTACAGCACCGCAAGCAGCCCAAAGCGAAAGACGACCTGCCATGGCCCCGGAACTGGGGCCCAGACCGCGAGTAGGAGCAGCGCGGCGAGGGCGAGCAGGAGCAGCCCGCGTCGGTGCCATGAACCCGGTTGCTGATGCTTCATGGTGATTGGCTCACGTTCTCCATCACGGGCGTGCCGGTGCACGACCCGCAGCGCTGCGGGCCGCACATCCGCGCGATCATTTGGATGATACTCCCGTCCATGTTCGGTTTGTGTTTGGGCGTAGGGCCGGCGCATAAACAGTGTGATAACAGACTGCGGTCATCCGTCATGTCGCCACCGCACGCGGAGGCGTGGCGCGGTGCTCCTCGGCGGGGAGCTGGGGCGGTGTGCCATCCAGGGGCAAGGTAAAGCAGAACGCTGCCCCGCCCTCCGGACGGCGCTCGGCCCAGATCCGTCCGCCGTGCGCCTCGACCATCCCCTTGCAGATCGCTAACCCCAGCCCCACGCTGCCCCGGCTGCGGTCGGTGCCACCCCGGTAGAACTTGTCGAAGACCCGCTGCTCGTCGCCGGCGGCCAGCCCTGGCCCGCCGTCAGCCACCTCCACCTGCACCGCCGTGCCCGCGCGCTGCGCCCGCAGCGTGATCGGCGTGCCTGTCGGCGTGTGTTTCACCGCGTTGTCCAACAGGTTCACCAGCACCTGCTCGATCAGGATGCCGTCCAGCGGGATGAGCGGCAGGTCGGACGGCAGCGCGATGCGCAGCGGGTGATTGCCTGGTAGCCGCCCGGAGTACGCATCGTCTTCGGCCACCCGCGCCACGGCCACGCCCACCACTTCCTCCAGCGGCTGCCACTCCTTGTGGACGCGCACCGCCCCCGCCTCCAGGCGGGTCATCTCTAGCAGGTTGCTCAGCAGGCGGTTGAGCCGCTGCGACTCCTCGTGCGCCGTCTGCACCAATTCGGCGCGCGTGGCCGAGTCGAGCCCATCGCCGCCCTGGGCCAGGCTGGTCAGGGAGCCGTCGATGATC
>JAAXUL010000556.1 GCA_013336035.1 Chloroflexales bacterium | reverse complement strand
AGGCGCCGAAGGCCTTCTGGTTGATATTCTTCTCGAAGATGTAGCCCAGCACCGCCGGGTTGATCTCCTTCTCGTTCCCAGTGGGCGAGTCGTCGAGCGCCCAATCATAGCCGGCGAACAGCGCGAAGACCTGGGCGAAGACCGCGTCGGGCACGGCAATCCCACGGTAGGTCTGCTCCACCTGGTGTGGCAGGAACAGCCCGCCATTGAGGTAGCGGATCGTGCCAATGCGGGCCTGGGCTTCGGGGCTGCGCTCAGCCTCGGGCTTTGCGAAGCCTTCGAAGAAGAGCGTCTGGAGGAAGCCATAGTAGCCGTCTGCGCCGCGGGCCTGGCTCTCCTCCAGGCGATCCTGGAGGTAGTGGTAATTGCCCCCATCGAGAAAGCCCCGGCTCTGGAGGAAGTAGACGAACATCAGCCGGTTGAGCAGCACCGAGGCGTACCAGCGCCGATCGCGCTCGTCGCTCACGCCCGCGATGGCGCCCAGCAGGGTTGCGTGGAGCTGCTGGAAGTCACTGAAGAAGCGTTTGGTGACCGGCTCGACGTCGAGGGCCTGGCGCACCCGCCCGATCGCCTCGGTGAGCCGCAGGGCACCGCTGGCGTCCAGCTCGCTGATGTCCACGAACATCGCGCTGAGCTTGCCGATCAGCACGTCGCCAGGCTGGCCCCGGACGTAGGTATGCCGGCGCGGGAAGCTCTTGCCGCCCTCACGCTTGACCCAGTACCACAGGCTGCTGGCGCGCTCCGCGTCGAGAAAGATCAACAGGTGCTCCAGGTGATACTGCGCCACCTCAGCCTGGATCGCGCGGCGCAGTGACTCCTCAGGGATCGTGCCGTCGGCCGTGGCCACCTCGAAGACGACCACACCCGCCAGCTCGGCGATGGGCCTCCGCGTCACCGTCACGCCCGCTACATCCCAGGTCGCAGCCGCCAGGCCGCGCGGCGGCCGGTTCCAGCCCAGCTCCTCGACGAAGAGGCCCTGGAGGTCGAAGGCCTGGAGCTTCGCGCGGGTTCGGGTCACATCGAGCGTCGTCATCCTGGCAGTTCCTCGGGTGCTGTCGGTCAAGGATGCGCTAGCGGGCGAACAGTCCGAGCGAGCAGATGATCTGCGGCTCGCGGGCCTCGCTCTCCTCGTGCATCAGGCAGAACTGGTCGTCATCGCGCAGGGCCATCACCAGCTGCACTAGCTCCTCATCGGACGCCCCGCCGCGCAGCAGCCGGTTGAACTGGTCTGCGGCGGTCGAGCGCAGCGGGTAGCGGTAGATCTCCTCGATCGCCCGGTGCAGCTCCTGGAAATCGAGGACGGTGTTGCGCACCTGGTCGGCGTAGCGCATGAGGCGGTCATAAACCCGCCGGCGGGCGCTGGACGGGCGGCCGAGGCCACCGCCAACCGAGCGCTCCTCGGTCGCGATGAGCTCGACGCCCTGCTGCACCAGCGAGTGGTGCAGCGGGTTGCGGGGGATCGCCGGTGTATCTGGCCCACACTCGGCCACCTTCAGGATCGCCAGCTGCGACTCGGTCACGCTGTGGCCGTTGCGGTCGATCCAGGCCAGCGCGTCGGTGCCCTCGGCGGTGCGCACGTAGAGCAGCACGCCCTCAGGGGCGACCAGGGCGCGCCGGGCGGCCTCGTCATGATCGTCACCGGCGAACGGCTGGCGCAGCTCGCGGGTGGTGTAGACCACCGGCGGCATGTCGGGGATGCGCTGCTGGAGCGCCGGATCGGCGGTGATGGCGTTCTTCCAGATCTGGTAGGCGTAGGAGGCCAGGTCCACCTCGCCGTCGGCGTCGGTCTCGAGGATCCCGGACTTCTCGGTGAAGAGGTCGCGGATCGCCTGGTCATTGCGGTCATCCTCGAAGAAGGCCTCATCGGTGCCGATCACCTCGGCGTTGGCCTGGAGGCGCTGGCGCACGCGGGCACGCAGCCGGATGATCCGCTCCACCCCATCGGCGGGCAGGAAGGTATAGCAGAGGATGTTCTCGGCCAGCTGCCCGATGCGGTCCACGCGGCCGGCGCGCTGGATGAGCCTGATGATTGCCCAGGGCAGGTCGTAGTTCACGACGATGTGGGCGTCCTGGAGGTTCTGGCCCTCGCTGAGCACATCGGTGGCGACAAGCACGCGCAGCTCCTGCGCGGGGGCGATGTCCTGGCGGTGGCCGTTGCTCTCGGGGCTGAAGCGCCAGGCCAGGGCGGTCGGGTCGTCCGACTCGCCGGTCACACCAGCGGCTGCGGGGATGCCCGCACGAGTGAGTTGCTCGCTCAGATAGCCCACCGTGTCGGCGAACTGGGTGAAGACCAGCACCTTCTCGCCGGGGTGGGTCTTGGTCAGCAGCTCGATGAGCGCCTGAAGCTTGGTGTCCTGGACCGGCTCCCAGGTACCACACTGCTGGAGCACCCGGATGAGTTCCTGGGCGTCCTTGCGCAGGTCGCGGGCCAGGGTCTTGACGAAAAGCTCGGCCCGCACCCAGGTGAAGCGGCGCTGGGAGTGCTGGACGTAGGTCGCATAGACCATGGCAGCACGGCGCTTGAAGTCGGCCTCGCTGCGGAGTGCCCCAATGGGTGCCGCCGCCGCCTCGCCCGGCTCCTCCTCGTCGTCAAACAGGTCGGTGGTGAGCTGGACGGCGTCGACATCGGCGTCGAAGGTGCGGCTATCGAGCAACGTGGCGTCCTGGGGGCCAATGGGAAGGGCCAAGCCATGATCGAGGGCGTGGAGGAAGATATAGTTGCGTAGGACGTGGCGCTCGATCGACTGGAGGAAGGCCTGGCCGCTACTCTCCAGGCGCTTGAACAGATTGGTGCGTGAGAAGCCCATCAGGCGCTTGCCCGCCCGCGAGAGATTGGCCAGCACCCGCTTCTCCTCTGGCGTCGCCTTCTTCTCGGCGGTCGTGGCGACATACTCGCCTAGACCGTAGCGTGGCAGTGAGAGCTCGGCGATCGCCTCGACGACGGCGGGCGCGTAGAGGCGCGCGTACTGGTCAGCGGGATTGACCTCGTCGATGGGGAAGGCCAGGGTACGCGCGACGCGGGTTGGGAAATAGACCCGCTGGTCACCCTCGAAGGGCAGGAAGCTGCGCCCGCTCGTCGGGTCGGTCTCGGCGTAGTTGGCTTTGATAAAGCTGCGCGTGCGCCGCACCATGAAGAGCCGCATCAGCTCGCGCCAGTCATCGGCGTGCTCGCTCTGCTCGAAGGCATTGAGCGAGCGGACGGGAAACTGGTAGCGGCGCTCGAACTCGGCCTGACCAAGCTCGCGGATGAGGCGCTCGGGGCGCACACCCAGGTCATAGCCATCCTCGAGGAAGAGCCGCAGCTGGCTAGAGAGGTCGAGGTAGCTCTTGTTGTAGGGCGTGGCCGAGAGCAAGACGACCTTACTCTCGTTCGCGCGGATATACTCCTGGATGGCCCGGTAGCGCTTGCCCTCACGGTTGCGCAGGTTGTGGCTCTCGTCGACCACCACTAGGCGGTAGCGGCGCAAGCTGGGCAGCTCGCGGGTGACGCGGCTGTAGGGCAGGACGCGCGCGCGCAGGCGGTAGCGGTCGCGGTAGTCCTCCCACATGCGCACCAGGTTCTTGGGGCAGATAATCAGCGTCTCAATGTCCTGCTCTTCCTCGAAGACCCGCACGACTGCCGTGGCCATCAGGGTCTTGCCAAGGCCAACCACATCGCCGATCAGCACCCCACCGCGCTTTTTGACATGATGGGCCGCGATCTGCACGGCAGCGGTCTGGAACTCGAAGAGCGCGCCACGGATGTCACGGGGGATGCGATGGGAGACCAGGCCGTCGCGGGCCTCGCGCGACAGGTGGTAGGCCATCTTGACATAGATGTGGTAGGGCGGGATGAGCGCCTCGCGGGCCCAGCTCTCCTCGATAATCTGGGCCAGCTCGTCAGAGATATCGACGCACCAGCGGTCGGTCCAGCGCTCGTCGAACCAGCGGGCGAGCTTGGACGCAGCGTCGTGGTCGAGCACATCGACGTTGAGCTCGCCCTGGTAGGAGAGGCCGGCGAAGGTCAGGTTGCTGCTGCCGAGATAGCCGACGATGGGGTTAACCGGGTCGGTGCGGTAGAGCAGGTAGAGCTTGGCGTGGAGGGCGTGGCGCAGGAAGAGCTTGACGACGACCTTGCGAGCGCGGATCTGCGTGGCGAGCCGGCGCAGCCCGACCTCGTCGGCGTCGGTGGGGACGCCAATCGTGAGCTGCTCGCGGAACTCCTGGGCCAGCCGGCGGCGCAGCCGATGGGCCGTCTGGTTATCGATCCCATCCTCGCGCTCACCCAGGCCCAGCGCGGCGCGCAGTTCGTCACGAGGGAGGCGCTGCATGCCGACGAGGAGCCGGCAGCAGCGGCCGGGGCCGCCCGGCCAGCGGTCGATGAGGCTATCAATCTGCTTCCAGCCGCGAAGGTTGAAGTAACCGACACAGAAGTCGGCGCGATCGGCCACTTCAAGCGTCTGCCGGAGTGCGGGGAGGAGCGAGTGTTCGATGTTATCGAAGATACGGGGCATGCGCGCTCGGGAGCAGGCCTGATCAGAAAATGATGGCGTTCAGCCCAACAACGTTCACAGGTGAGTATAGCACACGCCTCAATAGCAGCGAAGGCAGTGCATGCCGCTGACAGAATCGTCACTTCCGATCTGCCTACGTAGATGTTCTCTGATAATCTTTCCGTGCTACCTTCGCAACAGCACCATTTCCTGCAGCGCAGCAACGGAAAGGATGTCCCATGGGGCCGACGCTCCGCTTGCTGATGATTCTCGTGTCGCTCGCCCTCCTCACCCACGCAGCACCTGCCACAGCCCAAACCGACCAACGCTGTTTCCCCGAAACCGGGCAGTGTGTGAGTGGGCCGATTCGCGCTTATTGGGAGCGCAACGGCGGCCTGGCCGTCTTTGGCCTCCCCATCGCAGCCCAGGCTGCCGAAACCATCGAGGGAACCCCGCTCCAGGTGCAGTGGTTTGAGCGCGATCGGCTGGAGATCCAGCCCGATGGGCGGGTGACGACCGGACGTCTGGGGGTTGAGCGTCTGGCGCAATTGGCCACACCCTGGCAGCAGGGTCCGGGTGCCCCGGCCGGCCCCGGCTGCACCGCATTTCCCGAGACCGGCCACAAGATCTGCGGCGCATTTGCAGCGTACTGGCGGGCCAATGGTGGCCTGGAGCGCTTCGGCTTCCCGGTCACGGGGGAGGTCACCACTGAACTGGAGGGCCGCCCCTTTACCGTCCAGTACTTCGAGCGGCGGCGCTTTGAGCTGCACCCCGAGATCGGGCCGAACGTGGTGCTGCTCGGCCTCCTCGGCCGTGAGGTGCTCAATGCCTGTCAGGGGCAACCCCAGCCGGTGGCACCGCAACCTCAGCCTGTGGCCCCACCGCCATCCGCGCCTCAACCCCCGGCCCCTAGCTACAACAACTGCCAGGCAGACCCCAACGCCGGCGCCGCGCCCAACTTCCCCGTCAAGATTGTCAGTATCGATAAGCGCGCCGAGACCGTGACCCTCCAGAATGTGAGTGGCGAGGCGCTGAGTCTCGATGGCTGGATCATGTGCAGCATCAAAGGCAACCAGCAGCACCCAGTGGGGGGTACGTTGGCGCCAGGCGAGACGAAGATCTTCGCAGGGCCGGCAGGCAACATCTGGAACAACAGTGAGCGCGATGACGGGGCGCTGTACAATCAGCAGGGCCAGCTGATCAGCTATTGGCCTGACTGAGCTCGCACCCACCACCAGGCCCCTGACTACGTGCCA
>JAAXUL010000555.1 GCA_013336035.1 Chloroflexales bacterium | reverse complement strand
TGGGCGGCGGTCGCGCCCTGGCTGCGCGCGCACGGGCGCCTGGCCCGCGACCACGAGGTCGCGGGCGGGCACGTGCTGCTCTACGAGCTGGGGGAGTGAGCGCCGCATAGGCGCGGCCACTAGCGGAGCGGTGGGGGCGTTCTCAGCTCACCGGGCACGACGCGGTTCTGCCGCAGCGAGAGCAGGCCGCCGAGCAGGCTGTACAGCACGAGCAGGGCGCGGATCAGAAGCGCGGCGGCCAGGGCCGCAGGGGCGGCTACGCCGTAGGCCGCGAGCACGACGACAAACACGCTCTCGAGAACGCCGAGGCTGTTGATGCTGATCGGCACCATCTGCGAGAGCGACCCGATCATGACTAGCCAGATCGAGGCGCCCGGCGATACGGTGATGCCGAGCGCCTGTAGGACAGCCCAGTGCGCGGCAATCGTGCCCAGGTTAGAGCAGACCGAGAGGGCGTAGGTGTTCACGAGCATGACCGCCCATGCGCGCCCGCTGCGCCTGGCCGCGCCCGCCTGATCGTCGCCCTGCTGAAGGCGCGAGAGCATGCCTTGCATCTGACGGCCGCGACGGTAGACCAGCACCCCGCCTATCGCTACTGCCGCCCCAGCGCCCACGACAGCGAGAGGCAAGAGCCAGGCCTGTAGCGCGGGCGGGATCGTAAATCGCCCCAGGAGGTCGTCCGGCAAGCCGAACCATAGCCCCGGCACAATGAAGAAGCTGAGGCCGACCAGCCCGATCCCGCGGTCCAGCGCCACAGAAAGCAGCGCGTGCGACCATCCCACCTGCGCGCCCACCAATGCGGCTCGAACCGCATCGCCGCCGACACCGGTGGGCAAGAAGTTATTGCTGAACAGCCCGGCCCCGTAGTAGGAGGTCAGGGTGCCCAAGGAGATATTGTTCGGCGGCAGCAGGCCCTTCCAGCGCACGATGTTAAACCCGTGGGCGATCAGAAGGAAGAGCGCCGCCAGCGCGACAAAGCTCCAGCGCAGCTCTGCGAGTGAGGCCTTGAACAGCCCCCAGTCGATTGATCGCCACAGGACAAAGGCGAGGCCGAGCGTGCAGATTGCCTGCACGAGGCGCAGCCAGGGGTAGCGGGATATTCGGCGCATATTATGCAGGTTTCTGGAAGTATGCGCCCATCACACCGACTTTATGGAGCACTGTTCGCGGCATCCCACGGCTTTCAAGGAAATCGTGGACCGCCCGGTCGCATCCCTCCCAGTAGTTATAGTCGTCAAGCACCACGTAGCCGCCCGGCGTGACACGATCGTAGAGCCTGGCGAGCACAAGGCTGACCGAGTCGTACCAGTCGGCATCGATATGTAGAAGCGCGATCTGCTTAACCGCGGCGACAGGGATGCTCTGCTCGAACCAGCCCTTCACAAAATGCACCCGATCGAGGGGCAGGTCAAGCTTGCGGAAGATGCGCTCCACATTAGCGATGCTGCCCTTGTTCCAGCCCTCATAGTAGTGGCTGTGCTCGATGGCGCTGTCCTTCTCTGTGGGCGGCGGCAGCCCCTCAAAAGAGTCGAACAGCCAGAAGTCGCGCTGCACCCCTGTATCGCGGCACGCCGCGGCCATCATCGCCGCCGAGCCCCCGTTCCACACACCGCACTCGACGACGGCGCCCGGCAGTGCGCTCCGGTTGATGTAGCGCACCATCCGGTACAGGTTGATCAGGCTCAGGTTGCGCACCATTGTGTGCGCGGGCTTGACCTGCATGATCAGCCGGGCCAGGTGGAGCGACTCGGCCGACGGTCGGGCTGCCAGCATCGCCCCGATCTCGAGGATCGATCGGCCCGTGATCAGGGCCTTGCCAGGCGCGAAGTCGGGGGACAGCAGCTTGACAATATTCATTCAGACGGCTCCCGGCCGGGGTGTTCAGCGCTTCCCGGCGAGCAGAAAGATCTCATCGCCGACGCGCGACGAGTTCAGCAAGAAGAGCAGGTAGATCAGGTTGGCGAGCAGCTTCCGGCTCGGCCCAAAGCTGCCGGTCGTGCCGCGGCTGCTTGTAAGATCGAGAAAGTCGCGGTAGAGCGGCGAGTAGAACGGGAAGCCCCACTCGACGACCTTGAGGACCTTCAGGCCGGCCTCCTCGACCTTGCGGGCCAGCTCGCCGTAGGCGTAGTTGCGCACGTGCCCAACCTCGCCGGCCTCGAACCCGCGCATGCGCCCCTGGACAGTCGAGATGACCAGGTGGCCCCCGGTCATCGCCGCGAGGTTGCGCAGGGCGGCCCGGTCGTCGGGGATGTGCTCGAGCACCTCGCTGCAGACGATCAGGTCGAACTGCCGATTCAGATGCCCGCGCTCGAGGTCGAAGACGCAGAACTCGCCGCCGGGCACCTGCCGTCTGGCCATCAGCGCCGCCGAGGTAGAAAAGTCGGAGCCGTAGGCCTCGATGTGGGGCAGCTCGGCGCGCAGCTCGGCCAGGAACGACCCCTGCCCGCAGCCGATGTCGAGCACCGAGCTGAAGGTAAGCGGGCGAATGAGCTGCTTGATATTGCGGCGGATATGGCGCGACATGGGGCCATAGCGCTTCATATCGTCCCACTTCGTCTCCCAGCCGTGGCTGTACGCCTCGACGGTCATCGCCTCTATCGCCTCGGATTCCCGTTGCTCAAGCATGCTTTTCTCCACTTTACAGTAGCTGTCCGCAGCCATGGCCCGGCGGGGCAGGGTCAGCGCGTGGGCCGCCCGAAGACGAGCTCGTTGCAGCCCGTCGGAACCTGGGCGGGGACGACCCGCCGCAGCTGCAGGCCTAGCCCCGCTACGAAGCGCTCGATCTCGCTGGGCGTCGCGTACTCGTAGGGGTAGCCCCCGATCCAGTCGATCACATCGTACCAGAAGTCCATGCCGCGCTCTTTCTCGAGCGGGTTGCGCCGCGTGACCGCGAGCTTTGCCAGGTAGATGATGCCGGCGAAGATGATGGCCATCAGGCGCTGCGCGATGGCCGGGACACGATTGTAGAGCCACTTGATGCCGCGCCAGATCGGCGAGGTGATGTGGCGGTTGTAGATCGCCAGGACCATGGTGCCGCCCGGCGCGACCAGGCTAGCCGTGTTCCTGATCGCCGCCCACATCGCCCCGGTGTGGTGCAGCGAGCCCCAGGCGTAGACCAGGTCGAACTGGCCGAGCCCGGCCATCGCCGCGCTGTCCAGGGCCGAGCACTGCTGAAACGTGATCGGCGCGTGCGGCGCCAGGCGCGCCAGGTTTTGCACCGAGGCCGCGATCGAGCGCGGGTTAATGTCGATGCCGACCACCCGCCCGGCCCCGATGCCATAGGCCGCGACGGCAAAGATCCCGCTCCCGCAGCCCACATCCAGCACGCTCGCGCCGCCCAGATCTTCACGCTGAAGCAGCTGCCGGAGCGACTGCGCGGCAATGGCGAGGCGCCGCTCATCCACATGGTCCGCCGAAAAGGCCTGCCAGTTCGCGCCAAAGTCGAAGCCGCGCATCGTTGCCTCTGCTCCTGGCGTATCGTGATCTGCCATTACGCGAGCACCCCCATTCGCTGCTCTGCCCACACCCCAAGCATCAGCAGGGCCCAGAGCTTCTTGCCGTGGTTGACTCTGCCCGCATTGTGCTCGTCGAAGAGCGCGCGCACCGCCGCCGGCCTGAGCCACTGGCCCAGGGCGCTGTTGTGCAGCAGGCGCTCGCCGGCCCACTCGCGCAGCTCGCCGCGCAGCCAGTGGCCGACGGGCAGGCTGAAGCCCTGCTTGCCGCGCGCGGCGATCGCGGGGGGCAGCTTCTCGCCGAAGGCGGCCTTGAGCAGCCACTTGGTGCTCCGCCCCCGCAGCTTGAAGCGCGCCGGCAGCCGCGCGGTCCACTCCACCCAGTCGGCGTCGAGGAAGGGCGCCCGCGCCTCGAGCGAGTGCGCCATTGTCGCGCGGTCGGTCTTGGGCAGCAGGTCGCCCGCCAGGTAGGTCGCGTGGTCGGCCGCCAGGGTGCGGTCGAGCAGGCTCGCGGCCAGCGCGCCATCGTAGGCCCGCGCGAGCCAGTGGGCGCTGTCGATGCGCCCCAGCTCGGCCCGCCAGTCGGCATTGTAGAGGTCCAGCTTCTCGGCGTGGCTGAAGTACGAGCCCCAGCGCACCAGCGAGGCCTTGTGCGTGGTCGCCGAGAACTGGCCGAGCCGCCTGAGCCCCGTGATCGGGTTGCGGTCCTCGGGCAGCCACGACGGCTCGGGGATGAGCGCGGCGGCGGCCGGGACAGCGCGCTGGGTCACCCAGCCGGGCAGCGCGGCGTAGGGCCGCAGCCAGCCGTCGAGCACATAGCGCCTGTAGCCCGCCAGGGTCTCGTCGCCGCCGTCGCCGCTGAGCGCCACGGTGACGTGGCGGCGCGTCTGGCGGGCCAGCTCGTACAGCGGCAGGGCCGCCGGGTCGGCGAACGGCTCATCGACGGCAGAGGCCACGCCCTCGATCACCCGCACCAGGTCGGCGGGGCGAAAGATAAACTCGTGGTGCTCGGTCGCGTAGCGCTCGGCCACCTGGCGGGCGTAGTGGGTCTCGGAGAAGTGGCGCTCGTCGAAGCCGATCGAGAAGGTGCGCACCGGCTCGCGGGTGCGCTCGGCCATCAGCGCGACGATGATCGACGAGTCGATGCCGCCGCTGAGGAACGCGCCCAGGGGCACCTCGCTCACCAGCTGGCGCTCGACCGCGGCGCCCAGCAGCGCGCGGGCCTGCGCGACCGCCTCCTCGTCGCTCAGCTGCCACTTCGCCTCGAAGCTCAGCTGCCACCAGCGCTCGACCAGGGGCGGCCCGCCGTCCTCGACCACCAGCTTGTGAGCGGCGGGCAGCTGGCTGATGCCGCCGTAGATCGTCAGCGGGTCGGGCGTGTACTGCAGGGTCAGATAGTGGTGCAGGGCCACTGGGTCGACCCGCCGCTCGACCCACGGCGCGGCCAGCACGGCCTTGGCCTCGGAGCCCCAGACCAGCCCCTGCGGGCTGTGGTGCCAGTAGAGCGGCTTCTCGCCCATGCGGTCGCGCGCGATCAGCAGGCGCCGCCGCGGCGCGTCCCAGATCGAGAAAACAAACATGCCGTTGAGCCGGGGCAGCATCGCGTCGCCCCACTGCTCGTAGGCGTGGGCGATCACCTCGGTGTCGCCGTCGGTGGCGAAGTGATGGCCGTGGCGCCGCAGCTCGGCGCGCAGCTCGCGGTAGTTGTAGATCTCGCCGTTGAAGACGATCGCGATGCTGCCGTCCTCGTTGAAGATCGGCTGCGCGCTGCCGCTCAGGTCGATGATCGCCAGGCGGCGCATGGCCATGCCCACGGGGCCGGCGAGGAAGAAGCCGTCGCTGTCGGGCCCGCGGTGGCGTATGCTCTCGTTCAGGCGCTCGAGCAGGCCGCGCTCGACCGGGCGCTGCCCGTCGCTGTGTAGGATGCCGCAGATACCACACATCGCTCACGCTCCGCGCCAGGAGGGATACTAAGGGCTGAGAAACTGCACTGCGTCGCACGGGGTGTATTGTATCAGAGGGGTGGCACCGGGGCGTGTTGGGGGCGGGCAGATGCTGGTAGGGCTGGTGCAATGCGGCCCCTTTGCGACCGAAGGCGGGTGCTTTGCGACCGAAGGCGGGTGCTTTGCGACCGAAAGCGGGTGCTTTGCGACCGAAAGCGGGTGCTTTGCGACCGAAAGCGGGTGCTTTGCGACCGAAAGCGGGTGCTTTGCGACCGAAAGCGGGTGCTTTGCGACCGAAAGCGGGTGCTTTGCGACCGAAGGCGGGTGCTTTGAGGCCGAAG
>JAAXUL010000554.1 GCA_013336035.1 Chloroflexales bacterium | reverse complement strand
GCTGGTTCAGCTGGTCGGCGCTGAGCTGGCCCTCGTAGATCGGCATGACCGGCTGGTAGCCCTGCACGACCTTAGCCTGCGAGTTCAGGATCGACTCGCGGATGTAGTTCTCGTCGGCCACCACTTTGCTGCCGTCCGCCAGCGCCTGCTCGGCGCCAAAGACATTCTCGAGGCTCGGGCCGACGCCCGCCCCATCCGCGCGGTGGCAGCTCCCGCAGCCCAGGCTGGTGAAGAGCTGCTCGCCGGCCAGGGCCATGGGGTCGCCGCCCGCGGCCGGCGCGCTCGAGGCCGGCGCCGCCGCGCCGGTGCTGCCGTCGGGCAGGATCACCTGCCCGGGGGTGGTGAGCCACAGCTCGTACTCTGACAGGCTCATCACCACCACGCGCCCGCCCATCCGCGAGTGCTCGGTGCCGCAGTACTCGGCGCAGAAGAGGTGGTACTCGCCCTCCTTTGTCGCCTCGAACCAGAGCGTGGTGTAGCGGCCGGGCAGCACGTCCTGCTTGACGCGGAAGGCAGGCACATAGAAGCTGTGGATGACGTCCTGCGAGGTCATGATCAGCTTGACGGGCTGCCCGATCGGCACGTGCAGCTCGTTATTTTCGCGCTTGCCGTTGGGGTGCTGGGTGTGCCACATCCACTGCTTGCCGATCACATAGATCTCGAGGGCCCGCGCGGGCGGCGTGCGCATCTGCACATAGAGGAAGGCGCCCCAGAAGAAGACGCCCATCACCAGGAAGAGCGGGATGATCGTCCATGTCAGCTCGAGGGGGAGGCTGCCGTGGATCTGGTTTGCGCGGCTCACCTTCTGGCTGCGGTGGTAGCGCACCATCAGGTAGAGAACGATGAAGGGCAGGATGCCGCCGAAGAGCAGGCTGAGGCCCACTAGCAGCCAGTAGAGCCCGTCGATCTGACCTGCGAAGGTCGAGGCCTGGTCCGGAAACAACGGGAAGTCGCGCATACTGCATCCTAATCCGGGGCGGGGCCTACCCGCCGCTCGCTCGCTCCTCGACGCAGCGCATCCTAGCCGACAGCCTGGGCGGGGCCTGACGGCGAGCCCGGTCGGCCCGAGCTGCGGTTGAGCAGGAAAATCAGGGCGAAAAGGGCCAGCACCGTGATCACGCCGGCGACGCGCAGCGCGGTCATCACCAGGCCCGTGTACTTGCCGGTTGATGGGTCGAAGTGGTAGCAGAGCAGCAGGAGCTGGTCGACCGGGCTGCCGATCTTGTTGCCCGAGGCCTCGACCAGCCCGAGGCGCAGGTCGCTCGGGTTGAACTCGATGCCATAGAAGTAGCGCGCCAGTTCGCCGCCGGGCGTGAGCACCAGAATGCCGGCGGCGTGGGCGTACTGGTCGATCGTCTCGTCGTAGAAGTACCTGAAGCCCACGGCGTCGGCCAGGCGCTGGATGCTGTCCTGGGTGCCGGTGAGGAAGTGCCAGCCGCGCTCGGCGCCGGGCTGGCCCAGGCGGGACATGATCGCGGCCTTGGTGTTCGCGGCGATCATCGGCGTCTCGGCCGGGTCGATGCTGACATTGACCACCGTGTAGTCGACGCCGGCCCGCAGGCCTTCCACCTCGCTCAGGGCCTTGACCATGCCGTCGCGCACCAGCGGGCAGAGCATCGGGCACTCGAGGTAGCCCAGGGCCAGGACCACCGGCTTCTCGCCGAGGTAGTCGCCCAGGCGCACCGCGGCGCCCGCCTCATCGACGAAGGGCAGGTCCAGCGGCACCTGCTTGCCGAGCCGCTGCTCGAACGAGACGTCGGCGAGGGGGTCGTGGTGATCGCCGCCCTGGGCGAAGGCGGCGCCGGGAGCGCCGATGGCCAGGAGTGCGACAAGGAGCAGCCAGCGCAAATGCTTCATATGGTATCCCGTCCAGGGTTCAGCTATGGCGTCGGCGTGGCGCTCGGGGGCTGGCTGTCCCCAAAGGGGCGGACCCCCTTCGCGAGCAGCAGCTCTTTGGCCCGCTCGATCGGGATGTGGGCGGTGCCCTGACCCTTGCTCACCCAGCCGTAGCTCTCGAGCTGCCTGGTCGCCTCGCCGATCAGGCGCTCGCTATCGGCCTTGGGGTTCTGCTCGAGGCGGGGCTCGGCCGGCAGCTGGGCCTCGCCCGTGGGGCTGAGGGCGTGGCTGGTGTCGCTGATCTCACCGCCGGTGAGCAGGACCATGCCGGCTATCACGATGAAGCCGAGAGCCAGGGCGCCAAAGGTGGCGATCAGCATCATAATGACGGGCCGCCCCTGCCAGTCAGAGAGCTCGAAGCCGATCTTGACGCTCTCGGGTGAGGCGCCCTCGCCCCCGTGCCCGGGGCCGTGTTCAGCAGCGCTCATCTCAGGCTCTCCTAGCGATGACAGGTGTAACAGTTCGTCAGGCGGCCATCGGTCGGGATCTTGTACTCCTGCACCAGGGCCCTGCGCTCGTCAAGGGAAAGCGACAAGGGGTCGAAGGCCATGTTGAAGACCTCGTCTCTCGGGCGGATGTTCTGCTCGGGGTTGCGGTGGCAGCCCAGGCACCAGCCCATCCAGAGCGGCTGCGCCTTGGCGGTCAGCACCTGCTGGTCGATCCGGCCGTGGCACGACGCGCAGCCCATCCCCTTGGCGATGTGCACGCTGTGGTTGAAGTAGACGAAGTCAGGCACGTCGTAGATCCGGTTCCAGATCACCGGCTGGCCGGTCTGGTAGCTGTCGCGCACCGGCTGGAGCAGGGGGCTGTTGGTCCAGACCTGCGAGTGGCACGACATACAGGTGTCGGTGGAGGGGTAGCCGGCGTGGGCGGCCCGCTCGACCGTGGCGTGGCAGTAGCGGCAGTCGATCTTCAGCTGGTCGACGTGGTGCTTGTGGCTGAAGGGCACCGGCTGATCCTTGGCGACGCCCACCTCGGTGTTCCACGGCGAAAGGTAGAGGCCGATCGCGCCCCCCACGATGCCGGTGATGAGCAGCCCGAGGCCGATGATGCTGACCCAGACGATCGCGTTCGCGTTTCGCGGGAAGATCTGTGCTGACATCGCGGATCTCGCTATCTAGACCAGGATCCTACTGCCCATCAAGCTGCGCGCGCTCCTCGGCGGTCAGGTCCTCGGCGCTGGCGCTCTGGCTCAGCTGCAGGGCCCGCACATAGGCGGCCACTGCCCAGCGGTCCTCGGGCGGGATGCGGTTGGCGTAGCTGTACATCCGGTTGACGCCGTTGGTCATCACGTCGAAGAAGTAGCCGATCGCCACGGTGCGCAGGCGGTCGTTGTGGAAGCCCGGCACGACGATCCCGCCGCGGTAGGCGATCACGCCGTTGCCCTCGCCGGCGAGGCCGTGGCAGGGCGAGCAGTAGGCGTTGAAGCGGGTCTGCCCGCGCTCGAGCAGCTCGGCCGTCAGCTCCATCGGCAGCTCGCTGGCCAGCTCGCCGTTCACCCGCCCGCTGTAGAGCGCCGAGTCCGGGTCGAAGCTGCCCATCGCCACGGTGTGCTCGCGCGGGGGGCGCATCGAGCGGTTATCTGGGAAGAAGTCGCTCGGCTGGTTGGCCGTGTACCTCGGCTGGTCGTGCATGTCGATGTGGCAGGCCACCAGCGCCAGACAGAGGGGCACCCAGGCGAGGCGTGCCAGGCGTGAGAGACTGAGTGCGCGTGGTCGGCTCATACGCTCACCTTTCCTCGCTCGCTTATCCCTCGCCGCCCTCGGCGGTCAGGGCCTCGCTCGGGTTACGCACGCGGGGCAGGTAGCTGGTGCGGGGAGCCGTGTTCAAGAAGTTCAGCACCGTGTAGTTGTGGGGCTCGGCCTTGAGGCGGGCCACCTGGGCCTGCTGGTTGTTGATGTCGCCGAAGACGATCGCCTGGGTCGGGCAGACCTGGGCGCAGGCCGAGACCACTTCGCCGTCCTCGAGCGGCCGGTTGCCCTCGACCTTGGCGCGGATGCGCGCGCTGGCGATGCGCTGGATGCAGTAGGTGCACTTCTCCATCACGCCCCGGTTGCGCACCGTCACCTCGGGGTTGCGGCCCAGCTTCAGGCTCGGCTCGTTCACATCGCTGTACTGCAGAAAGTTGAAGCGCCGCACCTTGTAGGGGCAGTTGTTCGAGCAGTACTTCGTGCCCACGCAGCGGTTGTAGACCATGTTGTTGATGCCCTCGGCGTCGTGGACCGTGGCGGCCACGGGGCAGACCAGCTCGCAGGGGGCCTGCTCGCAGTGCTGGCAGAGCATCGGCATCACATAGGCCTCGGGGTTGTCGTAGTTGGCGCCGGCAAAGTAGCGGTCGATGCGGATCCAGTGCATCTCGCGGCCCCGGCTGACCTGCTCTTTGCCGACCACGGGGATGTTGTTCTCGGCCTGGCAGGCGACCACGCAGGCGTTACAGCCGATACAGGCTGTCAGGTCGATCGCCATGCCCCACTGGTTGCCGACGCTATAGTCGAAGCCGGGCAGCACCTGGCCCTGGCCAGCGGGCATGATGCTCTGGTGGCCCTCGCCGCCGACGCCGGGCGTCTCGCGGCCGTACTCCTCCAGGTACACCTCTCTGGCGATGTAGGTGGGGTCGCGCTTGAACTCCTCGAAGGCGCCCACGCGCAGGATGTCGCGGCCCTCGAGCGTCCAGTGGTCCTGGGTGCTGACCAGCAGGTAGCTGCCGCCCGCCACGCTCACCTCGAGGCCCTGGCCGAACCAGGGCGCCGCACTGGTGCGCAGGCTGTAGGCGTTGAAGCCCGCCTGGGCGGCCACGTGGCCCGCCTGCTCGCCGCGGCCGTAGCCCAGGCTGACGCTGACCGTGTTCTCGGCGTGGCCCGGCACGATCCAGACCGGCATCGTCAGGGCGCGGCCCTCGTAGCGCAATTCGATCAGCGTGCCGTTGGCCTGGCTCAGGCGCTCGAGGTTGTACTGGGCGACCCTGTTGTCCTCGCTGGATAGATCCTCCACGCTGATCGGCAGGCCCAGCACCCTGATCGCCGTCGCGGGGCTCATCAGGGCCGCGTTGTCCCAGGTCAGCTTGGTGACGGGCTTCGGCAGCTCCTGGAGCCAGGCGTTGTTGGCGTAGCGCCCGTCGTAGATCGAGGGGTCGGGCCGGAAGATCAGCTCGAGGCCCTCGCCGGGGGCGCCCGGCGCGGCCAGGCTCAGGCCGGCGCTCAGAGTGACGGCGCGGGGCGGCAGCGCGGTGTTGGGCACGATGCCGCTGTTCAGGCTGCCCTTGAGAAAGCCGTCGAGCTCCGCGTCGGCCAGGCCGCTCGCGCCGGCCCAGTAGGCGCTCACCATGTCGTAGTCGGTCTGGCCGGTCTGCCCGAGCATGGCGGCCAGCAGGTCGTGGGCGTTACGGCTGCCGTAGAGCGGCTGGATCAGGGGCTGCACGATACTGGCGGTGCCGTCGTAGGCTCGCACGTCGCCCCAGCTCTCGAGCGGGTGGCTGCCTGGGATAAACCAGTCGGCCAGGGCGGCGGTCTCGTCGGCGTAGTAGCCGAGGACGACCTTGAAGCGCGCCCTGCCCATGGCCTCGGCGAAGTTCAGGTCGGCGGGGGCGGTGAAGGCCGGGTTCGCATCGATGATCACCAGGGCCTCGACCGTGCCGCCGTTCAGGTCGTCGACAAGCTGGCGCAGGGCGGCGCTCTGGTCACCGGCGTTGGGCACCACGGGGTCGGTGTACTCGACGGTGGTGCCGACGGCGCCAAGGGCGGCGTTGATCGCGTGGGCCAGGGCGTGGACCTGCGGGGGCTGTGCCTCGCCGGCCACGCCGACGGCGCGCGCGCCGGCGGCCCGCAGGTCGGCGGCGGCTGCC
>JAAXUL010001389.1 GCA_013336035.1 Chloroflexales bacterium | reverse complement strand
GTGCCCGAGCGCCCCCTCGACACCCTGTCCGCGCGCGTGACCCCCCTGCTGGCCGACACGGCCGCCACGCTGCCCCACAGCCCCGCGGGCCTCTCTGACGAGGCGCGGGCGCGCCTGCGCGCCCTGACCCCGCGCCTGCGGGCTATGACCGACGAGCTTGCCGCCTATGGGCTGCCCGCCGCCCTCGAGCACGGCGACTTCTGGGCCGGCCAGGTCGTCGTCGGCGCCTCCGGCTTCGGCTTCCTCGACTGGTCCGACAGCTCGATCGCCCACCCCTTCTTCAGCCTGCTGCTCTTCCTGGTCGAGATCGAAGACTTCTTCCCCCGCGTCTCCGGGGTGCGCGAGCGCCTGCGCGACGCCTACCTCGAGCCGTGGGCCGCCGTGGCCCCCGGCGCCAGCCTGGCCCCCGCCTTCGAGCTGGCCCAGCCCCTCGCCGCCCTCCACCACGCCCTCACCTACCACAGCGTCGTCCTGCCAAACATTGAGGTCAAGTGGGAGATGGAGCTGATGCTGCCGTTCTACCTGAAGATGGCCCTGCGCCTGGCGGCGTGGCCCTAGCGTGACCCGCCGTGGTTATGGCCTCGCGCTACTATTAGCGTAATGACACCACCCCTGACCGACGAGGCCCTCTATGTCCATCCAAGTCCTCCAGAAGGATCGCAACGAGGCCGCCCTGGCCGACTTCACGCGGGCGATCGAGCTCGACCCCACCTATGTCTGGGCCCTCTACCAGCGGGGGCAGATCCTACGCGAGCTGGGCCGTCGCGACGAGGCCCTGGCCGACTTCCAGTGCGCCGCCAAGGCTGACCCTAACGACGCGGCCGTCCACGCCGAGCTGGGCGAGACCCTGCGCCTGCTGCGCCGCTACGACGAGGCCGTCGCCGCCTTCTCGCGGGCGATCGAGCTCGACCCGGCCTACGCCTGGGCCCTGGGCAGCCGCGGCCAGACCTACCGATCGCTGCGGCGCCACGACGAGGCCATGGCCGACTTCGAGCGCGCCCTGGCCGTCAAGCCCGACATGGCCTGGGTGGTCGCCGAGCGCGCCGAGACCCTCAGGGCGATGGGCCGCTACGACGAGGCGATCACCGGCTTCACCCAGGCGATCGAGCTCGACCCGGCCTACGTCTGGGCTATCGGCCACCGGGCCATCTGCTACCGCGAGCAGGGCCGCCACCCCGAGGCCCTGGCCGACCTCGACCTGGCCATCGGCCTCTCGCACCCCCAGGCCTGGCTCTTCGCCGAGCGCGGCGAGACCCGCCGCCTGCTCGAGCAGATCGACGCGGCCCTCGAGGATCTGCACCGCGCTCTCGAGCTCGACCCGGCCTACTCCTGGGCCCTGGGCAGCCGCGGCGCCGCCTACCGCTCGGCGGGCCTGCTCGACGAGGCCCTGGCCGACTTCGCCCGCGCCCTCGAGCTCGACCCCGGCTACGTCTGGGTGACCATGCAGCGCGGCCTGCTCCACCGCGGCGCCGGCCGCCATGACGAGGCCCTGGCCGACTTCACGCGGGCGATCGAGCTTGACCCGCACCACAGCGGGGCCTACGCCGAGCGGGGCGAGATCTACCGGCTGCGCCGCGGGTACGAGCAGGCCCTGGCCGACTTTACGCGGGCCATCGAGCTGCGGCCCAACTACGCCTGGGCCCTGGGCAGCCGCGGCCAGACCTACAGGGCCCTCAGCCGCTACGAAGAGGCCATCAACGACCTGGGCCGCGCCCTCGAGCTGCGCCCTGATGCCTCGTGGGCCTTGGCCGAGCGCGGCGAGTGCTACCGGCAGCTGAAGCGCTATGACGAGGCCATCGCCGACTTCAACCACGCCCTCGAGCTGAACCCGAACGACTCGTGGACCCTCGGCCGGCGCGGGGCGGCCTACCAGGCTATGAAGATCTTCGAGGAGGCCTTCATCGACCTGTCCCGGGCCATCGAGGTCGACCCCGAGAACGCGTGGGCCTGGGCCCAGCGGGGGGCGCTGTTCCGGCAGATGTAGGCGGCGCGCCGCCGCGAGCGCAGGCCGCGCCCCGCGCGCGTAGCGCGGCCCGCCACCCGCGAGCGCAGCGAGCAGGGCCCGTCCCTACCACCCTGCCTGTCTGCGAGAGGGCCGCCGCCGGCCCCTCACAAAGCACACGGGGTGGCAGGGGTTTGCCCTTCGCTCCGCTCAGGGCGTGGCG
>JAAXUL010001388.1 GCA_013336035.1 Chloroflexales bacterium | reverse complement strand
TTCGGAGACGAGCGTTTGAACGGCTTGAGCTGTATGCCGGGAAACTGGCCCGTACAGTTCTTAGGGGGCGGGGCGGCGGCAACGCCGCCCTGCTACCCGACACCTCGCAAGCCTGTAGCTGCTGCGGGCATATCGCCCGCAACAACCGCCGTTCCCGTGGCCGGTTTGTATGTCGGAAATGTGGCTATGAGCTGCATGCTGACCTCAATGCGGCCCGTAATATTGCGGCAAAGTACCATGCCAGTGTCGCTAGACGTGATGCTGGCGGGCTGCCTGTCAACCAGCCAATCGTGCCCACCTCGATGCCGCTGGCGTTGGAGTGAGGCGCAAGCTGTCGCGTTTACGCGACAGTCAGTTGACTACGCCTGTCCCACGAAGGCGACGATGATCAGCGCCACGCTGCACAGCGCCAGCAGCCAGAGCAGGGCGGGTATCAGCACCAGGGTGAGGGCCTTGCGGGGGGGTAGGTTCATCCCCGACTGGACGCTCAGGTAGGTCAGGTAGAGGCCGTAGAGCGTGACGAAGAGCGCCACTGGCGCGGTGAGGCACGAGAAGAAGCCGATCGAGCAGGCATTGACGACCGCCGAGACCACCGAGACCGGCGCCCAGAAGAGCGCCAGGTCATAGGCCAGCTCGCCGAGTCTGCCCGTTCCACCAAGGGCTCGCCCGAGCAGAAAGACGATCCCGAGGTAGGTCAGGAAGCCGATCAGGGTGAACAGCACGTTCGAGATGATCGGGATGTCCGGGTTGGTAGGGGTGAAGAGCTGCTCGAAGGCCAGATCCTGCCCGGTCGCGGCCTCGATCTTCGCCAACTCGGCGAAGAGCACGGCGTACTGGCGCTCCAGGAAGGGGCGCTGGATCAGGTGGGCCAGCCAGCCGACGGCGGCGGTGAGCGTGGCGCCAAGGGTGACGTAGAGCAGGGCCCAGCCGAGCGCGTCGCGCTCGTGCTCCTCGAAGCTGGTCACAGCGGGGCGCGTGACGACCACCCGGCTCCCGCGCAGCATCGTGTTCAGCATTGGCCTACCGCACTCCCTTCGCCCGAAACGCACTCACCAGCCCTGTCGTCACCGCGACGGTAGCTGCCAGGTGGCTACGCCCGTCCGTAAGCAACTTGTCCGGGTCGAGGTAGCCCCCCGGGCCGTTGTGCAGCATCGGCCCCACCTCGATACGGCGCAACTTGCCGCTGGCCAGGGCCCGGTTCCAGCGCGAGGAGCGCGCGAGCGGCCAGCGGCGCGGGAAGATGTAGTCGGCCACGGCCTGAACCGGTTCCAGCTTGCTGTCGAGGTGGATCACCTCGACGGCGGCCTCGATCCCGGCGCTGTCGGCCATCACCCCGCCCAGCGAGATCACCTGGAGCGGGCCGCCGAGGGCGGGCTTGAGGTACTGGGCGGAGGCCAGCACCACCTGGCCGCCGCCACTGTAGCCGATCAGCGTCACCGGCACGCCCGAGCCGGGCTCGTAGCCGGCCTCGAGCAGGTTCTGGAAGATCGAGTTGGCGGTGCCGTAGTTGAACACCGGCCCGTAGCGCCGGTCTGCCGAGACCGCCACCTGGAGCATGTTGCGCCCCTGGATGGCGAATTTGCCGAGGGCGGCGCCCTTGCCCGAGCCAGACTTGACCTGTGTCATCCAGCGCCAGAAGCGCCCAAGACGCTCTTCCTCGGTCAGGCCCACGTTAGTTACCGAGAAGGCGACGATGTCGTCGATGATGCGCATACGCGGCAGGGCCGCCGCGAGGGCGTCCAGGTAGCCAAGCTCATAGGCCTGGAGGGAAGTGGCCGAGACGTCGCCGATCCCCGAGAGGTAGACGAGGAAGTGCTCGGCAGGCGCGGCCAGCTCGGTGGGGCCGGGCGGGATAATCACCGGCGGGGCCAGCTCCTCGCCCCCACCCTCGCGGCCTGCGGTCGTGGCACCTGCCGCCCCGCCTGACCAGCCGGCCCACCAGGTGAGGGCGCCCAGCGGCGCCAGTACGCCGGCGATCAGCACGCTGAAGATCAGCAGCGCCGCCAGGAAGAGCAGCTCGACGCCGAAGGTCGTGAAGAAGGCCAGCAGCCCCTCGACCAGATAGAGGAAGAGGCTCATGGCCGGCCCTCATCACCAGGGCTACGCCGATGGCGCTGCAGCCCGAGGGGCATCGTCGGCACCACATCGCGCAGCTGATAGTTCACCTCGCGCCCGGTGATCAGGCGCA
>JAAXUL010000066.1 GCA_013336035.1 Chloroflexales bacterium | reverse complement strand
GCCGAGCAGGCCGAGGGCCTGAGCCTGCTGCTTGGCGCGGTAGTGGGAGGCGATCAGCACCACCAGCGAGGGCACCATGGCGGCGGCGACCAGGCCGGCCAGGGCCTGGACCTGGGTCATCCCGCTTGGGCTCTGGCTGAGCGCCATGAGGCCCATCGCGAGGCCGTGGACGAGCACCCCGGCCTGAAACATCAGGCGCGAGCCGAGCAGCCTGTCGAGCTTGGCGCCGAGCATGACGAAGCCGGCGACGGCCAGCGAGTAGACCACCAGGGCGGTGCTTACGCTTGAGGGCGAGGTCTGGAAGTCCTCGACGATCCCGCCGATCGAGACCTGCAGGGCGCTGACGTTGAAGGCCAGCTGGATTTGGGCCAGGGCGATGATCAGCATCGGCAGCCAGGAGGCCCGCTCGGCGGCGTCGGCCCGGCCTGTCGCGACAGACTGTGTGGCCATACTATCGTTTTCTTAGAGAGGGTCTGAGGGAGGCATCGTACTCCTCCACGACTCCCTTTGCTCCGTGGCATGTGCTGCCACCTCGTCAATCGTCATCCAAGTGGACAGTTGTAGCCTAGCCTGCCGGACGAGACACGGCATCGCACAATCTGTGGTATTTCGCGCCGGCCCGCCGGCCCGGTGAATAACACAAAATGTAACAGCCCGCCGACGCGGGGTGGATCAGGTCTCACGAACGAGGCCCTGGCGCAAACTACAGCATCTTGTGTGATGCGTTGATCTGACTGAAGATACTACAATGCTGCTCAGCGTCACTGTCGAGCGTGCTGCTGGCGAAGATGAGGAGTGGCCGGAGGTGTAGGGAGCATTTATGATTGTACATTCTCCCCCCCGGGTGAGGTCGCGCGCGCGGCCGCACCGGGGTCTGCTGGGCACGCTGCTTGACCCGATCGATCGGCTGGCGGAGACCATCTACAGCGTCCTGATCCTGCTCACGTTCACCCTGGCCTTCCGCCTCTTCAAGCTTCACGACGCTCCCGGCGCGCCCATCTCGTCCGAGTACGTGCACGAACTGCTCAGCGCGGCGTTCGGCGCCATCCTGGCCTGGGGGCTCATCGACGGGGTGGTGCACGCGCTGATGGAGCTGTTTCAGCGTGGCGAGCGTCACCGACTGCTCCGGCAGGTCCAGGCCGCCGAAAGCGAGCAGGCGAGCATCGAGGTGATCGCGGAGGAGCTTGACTATGTGCTCGAGCCCATCACAGGCGAGGACGAGCGCCACACCCTCTATCGCGGGGTCTACGCGCAGCTGCGCACGAGCCGGCCCCGCCCGGTCGGCTTCAAGCGCGAGGACTTCACGGGCGCCCTCGGGTGTGTGATCGTCGCCGTCGTCGCGGTGCTGCCCTCGCTCCTGCCACTGGTGCTGCTGCGCGGCAACCCCGCCCTCGCCCTCCGGATCTCGAATATTGTGTCGTTCGTCGTACTCTTCAGCGCGGGCTACAGCTGGGGGCGGCATACCGGCGGCGACCCCTGGAAGACCGGGCTGCTCCTGGTCGGCGCCGGCGCGGTGACGGTCGCGATCGCCATCGCGCTCGGGGGGTAGGCCGAGGCCGGCGACAGGGACGTAAACACGGTGTTTCGGGTGGAGTTCGGCGGCCTTAGTAGCTGGCTCGACGCCTACGCGGCCGGAGACCAGCGGCTCGCCGAACGCTGGCTGAGTCTACGCCCCCGGCCGATCAGCTGGCTGCGAGGCGAACAGGTTTAGCCCCAGCCGCTCGGAGAGGAAGCGAGCGGCGAGCTGGCCCTTCACGCTGTTGCCGGCGGCGTCGAGGGGTGGGGCAAAGCTGCCCATCCCGCCCTTGCCCGGCGCGACGGTGATGATCCCCCCGCCGACCCCGCTCTTCCCGGGCAGCCCGATATCGTAGAGCCAGTCGCCTGAGGTTTCGTACAGCCCCGCCGTGGCCATGACGGCAAGCGTGCGGCGGCATGTGTCGGGGCTGATCACCTGCGCGCCGGTGAGTGGGTTCACGCCGCCGTCGGCCAGGGTGGCGGCCATCACCGCCAGATCGCGGGCGGTGACCTCCAGCGAGCACTGCCGGGTATAGAGATCGACGCTCTCGGCCGGGTCGAAGCCGAGGCGGCCATAGCTCTCAAGGAGGCGCGCGATACTCTGGTTGCGCTGGTTGCTGGCCGCCGCCGACGCGTAGACCTCCGCATTGATGGGCAGCGGGCGCCCGGCGAACTGCGCCAGCCCCGCGTGGATGAAGTGCCACTTCTCCGCGGCGTTCGCGCCCGGCACCAGGCTCGTCGTCGCGATCGCCCCCGGGTTGACCATCGGGTTCGTCCGCCCGTCCGCGCTCAGCTCGATGGCCATCACCGAGTTGAACGGAAGCCCGGTGCTGTTCACGCCGAGCTGGCCGCGGGCCGCGTCGGGGCCGAGAGCCTGGCAGACCAGCGCGAACAGGAACGGCTTCGAGACGCTCATGATCGTGAAGGGGTAGTCGGCGTCGCCTGCGGCGTAGGCCGCCCCGTCGACCCCGACCAGGCAGACTCCGAACAGGTCACGGGGCACCCGGGCCAGGGCCGGGTAGTACTGGGCGTTCTGCCCCTCATCGTTGGCCTTATAGCGCGCATAGACGGCGTCCACCAGCGCCCGCACGCGCTCGGGCGCCGGCAGGTGCCCTGTTGAGACGGTGATGGGGTCGCTCCCAAGGGGCTCTATGCGCTCCATAGGTCCTCCGGATCACTCGGCTGAGCGAGCGTCAGTAGCGCAGGATCAGCGCGATGCGCCCATGTGCGGCGAGGGTTCCATCGTCGACGAAGACGACGCGGCCACCCTTCTCAAGCACGGCGGCGATGGTCGCGTCCACGGCGTCGTCGAGGGCGGCCGGCCCGCTGGCCTCGCCGTCGAGCAGCAGGTGCAACCCGCTTGGGTCGACGGTCGCGGGCTCGTGGTAGCCCTCCTCCACCACCAGAGTCGCCCCACGGCCCTCCTGGGCAAAGCGCCAGGCCTCGCCGAGAGTCGAGGCGCTGCGCTGCCCGCCCACGGCAGCCTCGAGCTCGGAGAAGATCGCCGTGCGCCGCACCGCCAGGCTCTCGCGCACCAGGGGCCAGACCAGCCGGCCCAGGTCGTGGGCCGAGGTCTGGTCGTGGTTGCCGGTGAGGGTGGTGACGATCTGCTCGCTATGGCCGGTGACCTCGCGGAAGAAGGCGAGGTAGCGGTCAACGCCCACCAGGGCCACCGGCAGGGGGTCGGCGGTCAGGTACGCGCCGAGCGCCTGGTCGACGGCACGGAAGAAGCCGCGGTGGTGCTCGTCGCGCAGCTGCGAGGCATTGATCGCGGGGTCGTTGGGCAGTGGGCGCGCGCCGCCGCGCCCGGCGTGGGTCATGGGGAAGGGCGAGCCGACCGTCAGCTCCTCCAGGTCGTCGCGCACGGCCGCGAAGAGCCGGGTCGGCTGCTCGGACAGAGCCAGCACCCAGTAGCGCGGCGAGCGGTTGTAGGCGTAGACGAGGTCGCGGGTGAAGAAGCGCGCGTCAACGATTACGCGCTCCGGCAGCGTGAAGGGCACATGCTCGGCGTGGGCGACAGCGGCGCTGACAAAGATGACTAGTCCGTCCAGGTTCCGCTCGTGGTCGATCGTCTCGGCGAGCCGTTCGAGCGACTGTAGCACTACCGCAGACTCGCGCTTACCCTGTTCGTCGGCGAGCCGCCTGGCGGCCTCGCCCATCAGATTCTTGAGGCGGATGGGATCCTGACGATTATCGGGCGTGGTGCGATGGGTGGGGAGGGTGATCGTCAGGCACGGATAGGCACGCGCAGCAGCCAGGGCCAGGATGTCTTGCTTATTCATCGTATGAGTCACTCCTAATCGTCACCTGCTCACGCGTCGGGCGCGATGTCGTAGCGCGCCAGGAGGACCAGGTAGCCCCACATCGTGAGCCGCCCGAGGGCGCCGAGCAGCGCTGCCTGGTCGGGGAGCTCGCCGCGTAGGGTGCTGACCCTGCCCCACTCCGTCTGAGCATAGGCCAGCCGCATTCGCAGCTCTGGCGCCCAGTGGTGTGGGAGCTTGCCGCGCACCCTGATGAGGTACAGCCCCGCCCCATTGAGGCTAACAGGTGGTATTATGTTCGATCTGCCATCGATACCGCCCCATCAGCAGCAGCACGCTCGACAGTGATGCTGAGTCACACTGTAGTACCTCAGCCAGATCAGCGCATCATACAAGATGCTGTAGTTTGGCACAGGGGCCGCAGCCAGGGTTTCAGCGGATCAGCAGCCGGGAGTTTGCAGGGGCTCGCTCTCGGCTACACAGCTAGACAGGCAGACCTCGGTCTGGGCCAGATATGCCGTATCGCTCGTGGCGATTAGTGTCTGGCACCGTGAGAACAGGCCGCCCATCTCACCGGCGCGGGCCCGCCCCGCGTCGACGGGCTGATACATTTTGTGCTAATGGCCGAGCGGCGGGCCGGCGCGAAATACTCTAGATTGCGCGATGTGGTGTCCTGTCCGGCAGGCTAGGCTACAACTGTCCACCTGGATGACGAATGGCGATGTTTCTGGCTGCGCCGCGCCCGTGTCAGAGCATTATGATCATAACAGACGAGTAGGCGATGACGACGATCGATACCATGGGCCGCGCGACGCGACGGCGGCTACGCCGGCTCGGCGAGCGGCTGCAGGAGGCCCTGATCGCCTTCCGCGCCGACCGCGCGCAGATCCTCAGCGCGGCCCTGGTGTACTACGGGATGCTGTCGGTGGTGCCGCTGCTGGTGATGCTGGCGGCGATCCCCGGCCTGCTGCTGCGCTTCTCGGAAGCGCCGCGGGCCGCCGGCAACATCCTGGCGTTCGCCGAGGCCGCCTTTGGCCCCGAGTTCCGCGCCCTGGTCGAGCGCTCGCTGGACGACCTGCAGCGCGACTCGCTCAGCGCCTCGCTAGTGGCCTTCGGCGCGCTGCTGGTGGGCGCCTCGCTGGTCTTCCGCCACATCAGCCGCTGCTTCCGCTTTATCTGGCGGGGTGCCGAGCCCTCGGAGACGCTCGGCGCCGTGATGCGCCAGTCGCTGCTTGTCAAGGTCCTCGACCGCGTCGTCGGCTTCGCCATGGTCCTCGCCGTAGGGATCGCCCTGCTGCTCGCGACAGTGGCTAGCGCGCTCATCCAGCTGCTGCAGCGCGCCCTCAGCGTCCTGCCCTGGCTCGAGGAGCTCACCGGCTGGGCGATTGCCCCGGCCACCAGTCTTGGCCTGAGCCTGGCCCTCTTCCTGCTGCTCTTCAAGTTCCTGCCGCCCGTGAAGATTAACTGGCGCGACGTATGGGGGCCCGCGCTGCTCTGCACGGTCGGCTGGCAGGTGGCGAAGGAGGGGCTACTGCTCTACATCGCCATCGTCGGCCGGAGCAGCTCGTACGGGGCCTTGTCGGTGCTCATGGCGCTGCTCTTCTGGTTCTACGCGAACGGCATGATCCTGTTCTTCTGCGCCGAGCTGTGCAAGGTGAGCACGCAGGCGCGGGTGGAGATGCGGTAATCTCAGCCCGACACGGCGCTCGCATCTATGGCCCTCCCTGAGGATGTCACCCTATGCTCACATTCCTTGCGACCCGCTGGAGCCTCGCCGCGACCCTTGCCCTCCTGCTGGCCGCGCTCGTCGCCCAGGACCCCCTCGGGGCGGCCTTCGGGGCCGCCGACGTCTACGAGCTGCCCGCCAGCGCCGTGCTGCCGAAGGATCTGTTCGTGGTCGCCAACACCGCGGTGATCGACGGCGAGGTCCGCGGGAACCTGGCGGTGATCGCCAGGCGCGTCGTGGTGCGCGGGGCGGTGGGGGGCACGACGAACCTCCTGGCGGCGCGCATCGAGCTGCAAGGGGCGCGGGTGGGGGTCGTGCGAACGATCGGGGCGGCCCAGATCGAGCCGCTGGCCGGGTCGGCCGCCGGCCCGGGCCGCGTGCTGCCCGCCAGCCTGGGCCGCGTGCTGCCCGCCAGCCTCGCCCCACAGGCGGCCCGCCAGGATGAGCCGGCGCAGCCCGAGGCGCAGACGGGGCTAGGCTCGGCCCTGCTGACGCTGGCCGGCTTCGCCGCCCTCGCGGCGATCCTGCTGGCCCTAACGCCGCGCAGCCTCATCAGCCCGGCCGAGGCCCTGCACGAGCGGCCCTGGCGCACGCTGCTGGTGGGGCTGCTGAGCGTCCTGCACTTCATGCTGCTGCCCCTCGCGACGATCCTCCTGGCGCTGCTAGTCGCCTACTTCTGGAGCTGGTTCCCAGCCACGCTGCTGGTAGTCTTCGTCCTGGCCGGCTTCGGGCTGCTGTGGTTCCTGAGCCCCCTCGTGACCGGCGTCTGGGCGGGGCGCTGGCTGAACCGCGCCTTCGGGCGGGCGCCCCACGACCGGCTGGCCCTGGTGCTGGGGGTCGTCCTAGTCGCCATGGTGGCGCAGCTCCCGGCACTGGGCTGGGTCGTCTCGCTAGCCAGCTTCGTCCTGGCAGTGGGGGCCGTCGCGGTCGCGGGGGCCAGGGCGGGGGCGGGGCCTGTGCCACAGCTTGTGGTCGCCCCCGAGCCGCCGCACCCCGCCGGCGAGGGCGTGGAGGGGTAGGCGCTACGTCACATATGCGGCAAGCGCGGTCCGCAAGCATGGAGCCCCGCGCGGCGACGCAGCAACACCCAGCGATCCTGGAGCTAAGGCGCTGGGGTGATCCGGTTGGCCCGCTACAACATTTTGTTGTATGGATCGGCCGGTGTGCCGGCGCGCGATACCCTCGATTGCGCGACAAGGTGACCGCATCCTCGACCTTGTCGAGCGCCGGTAGCACACCAGGAATAGTCGTGGCATACGCCACGGCGACCGCTCACACCAGCACAGCTCCGACCGCCGGATCGGGCGGCAGGATCAGCTCGACGGCCCCCTACGTCGGCGCAGATGATATCGCGCAGCGCGACGACGGGACGGCGTACCGCGATCCGCAAGAGCGCGGCCTCCAGCTCCTCGAACGGGTGGCGACCAGGCAGCAGCTCGGCGATGAACCATAGTTGTAGTTGTGTAGTTGAGCAGGGTTGCTCCAACCCGTTCCAGGCGATGGGGCGAGATAGGCCGGGGAGCCGACAATGGCGCCTTCCTGGGTATGCTCGGCGCGCCCCTCGTCGCAGACCTGGCGGGCGATGCCGAAATCGGACAGGTAGGCGTTGCCGTCATCATCCAGAAGGTTTAGCTTTCTTGGCGTTTCTCAACCGGGAATGAGTTGACGTCACGCTCATATCGGTCTGGGCCGCGACCAGCGCCTTCAGCCCCTCGCGCACCACCAGCGGCGCAGGCCCTGACTGCGTCAGGTATTCCCTCACACAGCTGTCAAACCCTGCCCGCTAGAGGCGCGCCGAGACCCTCTGCTACACTGAGCAGCATCAGCAGCCCAGGGTGTACCGACCAATACGTATTCCCACCACTGAGCGCGTGCCTATCTGAAAGGGTCACCCGTATGGCGGGAAAGTATCGTCTAGCCAATGGATATTCGCCGCAGATCACTTCACCCCCAATGGCAGAAAGGCGTGGGGCGCCCCATGCCAACGGTGCTGCGCAGGGCGTGGGGTCGTCTGTCGATCGCCGGCTGCTCGCGATCATCCCGGCGCTGCTCTTCACCAGCCGTCCGGACGGCACCTGGGACTACGTCAGCCCGCCGTTCTGCGCCTACACCGGGCGCCCGGCGGACATGCTCATGGGGCTGGGCTGGGCTTCGGCGCTGCACGCCGACGACCAGGCCCCCAGCCTCACCCGGTGGCGGATCGCCACGACCAACGGCGCGCCCTGGCAGGTAGAGCACCGCCTGTGCGGGGCCGACGGGGTGTACCGCTGGTTTCGTACACAGTGCGCGCCCCAGCACGACGCGACGGGTGCGCTCAGCAGCTGGGCGGGCATCGCCTTGCCGGTGGACAGCGAGCACCAGCTGGCGGCCGAGCGGGCGCTGCGGCAGAGCGCGGAGCAGGCCCGTGACGAGCGTGACAGCATGCTCGCCATCATCGCCCACGAGCTGCGGGCGCCGCTGACCGTGCTCCTAGGCCAGGCGACGCTGCTCCAGCGACGGCTGGACGCCCACGAGAGCACCGAGCCACGCGACCGACGCGCGGCCGAGACGCTGGTCACGCAGACGATCCGGCTCAGAGATCTGATGAGCGCGCTGCTGGATGTGACCCAGATCGACTACGGCCAGCTGCGGGTCTGCACGACCACCCTTGACCTGGGCGCCCTGGTGGGGCGGGTCGTGCAGGTCCTCGCGCCAACGTTGCTCACCCACAGATTGCGGCTGCGCGCCGATCCGGCGCCGCTCTGGGTGGCGGGCGATGCGCTCCGGCTAGAGCAGGTGCTCCAGAACCTGCTGCAGAACGCGGTGAAGTATAGCCCCGACGGAGGCGAGATTATGATCCGGACCGCGTCCCACGGCGACCAGGTGCAGATCGAGGTGTGCGACCAGGGCCTCGGGATCCCGGCGGATGTGCAGCCCTATCTATTCCAGCGCTTCTTTCGCGCCAGGGCAGAGGACCAGCGCCTGATGCCGGGGATGGGCCTCGGCCTGTACCTCTGCAAGGCGATTATGGATCTCCACGGGGCAGCATTGGTGTGCAGAGCGTCGAGGGCGAGGGCTGCACCGTAACGCTGCTCCTCCCCCGGGTCGAACCCTAGCCCGCTCGGCACGAATCGCCTCAGGCTGAGGCACAGGTGGCGATGGCGTCTAGTGGCTCACCACACTGATCCAGCGGGGTAAAGACGCCCCGGCTTGGAGCAACCCTGCTCAACCACACAACTACAACTGTAGTACAAAGGGCGGCTGACCCAATAGGGACACCCCTATCGGGTCAGCCGCAACAACGCCGAGGCCTCAGCGCCGCTCAGCTCCCGGCGGTGAAGCGCGCCACCTCGGCGCCGCTGGCATTGAGCAGCGTCAGCGTGGCCCCCTCGATGCGCCACGCGGCGGCCTCTTGCAGCGCCCGCAGGTAGGTCGCCTCCTGCTGGCTGATCGCATCGTCGCAGAGGACGAGGGTGCTAGCCAGGGGCCCGATGGCGATCGTCGCGCCGCTCACCCGGTAGGGCCCGCGGAACGTGTTGCAGCCGGTGCTCCCCAGGGCCGTGCCGCCCTCGAAGAGCAGGGTTGGGCGCGTGTCGGCGAGCGGCTGGTTGCCGGAGAGACTGATGAGCGTCCACGTCGTGTTCGCAAGCGCGCCCGCGTCGGGCAACGGCGTCGGCGTCGGCAGCGAGCGCACCGTGATCGCTGCGATCAGACCGCCGAAGGTGGCGCCGTTACTGGCCCGCAGCACCCAGAAGCCGCGGTAGTCCCCAGGGGCGCCCGGGGCGATCATCGGCACCGAGATATCGATGCTCTGGCCGGAGCGCGCCTCCGGAATGCGCACTGCCGCCGGTGCGCTCAGCTGGTCGCCCCGGGAAAAGACGATCTGGTAGTTGCGCCAGGTGCAGCTGCCGTCATTGCGCACGCGCCAGATCCGCTCGAAGGCGGCGAAGGGGTCGAGCACCGAGCCGTTGGGGATCGCGACGTCGCGCACGAAGGTCATCTCCAGCGCGCAGCCGTCTGGGCCGGGGCCGGGAGTGGGCGTGACCGTCGGGGTCGCCGCGGGCGTGGGCACGGCCGTGGGCACGGCCGTTGGCGTGGGCGGGGTGCGGCTCGCGTCGAGGACCTCGCGGCCGAGTAGGCCGCCGAGAACCTGGAACTGGGGCGGCAGCTCGGGGTGGAATTCCAGGCGGGCGCGCTCGAACCACTGGGTGATCCGCTCGCGCCCGTCGCTGCCCACCTCGGGCGCCGCCTCCGAGATGGGCAGGCCGAAGAGCGCCAGGCTCTCCTCGAGGCTGAAGCCGGGCCGGCCATCGAACTCAATCCCGTAGCGCTGGTAGTAGGCGCGGAAAGGCTCGCAGACGCTGTGCTCGGTCTGGGCGACGAAGACGCAGCCGGCCTGGCTCGCCGCCGCGGGGGTAGCCCGGGGGAAGGTGAACCAGTCGCGGCCCTGCTGGGTCAGCCGGTCGACGCCGAGACGGCCCAGCAGCACATCGTAGGGGCGGGCATTTTCGGGGTGCAGCTCGAGGCGCTGGCGCTCGAACCACTGGGCCGGCACGGTGCGGCCCTCAGAGCCCTGGAAGGGGCCCTGCTCGGAGATCGGGAAGCCGAAGACCGCCAGGCCGCCGTTCTGCTCCCAGAACTCGCGGATGCGGCCGCTGATGCAGAACCCGGTCTCGGGGAAGCAGCGCGCGCCGGCCTGGGCTTCGACGTGACCTCGAGTGAGCAGGGCTAGCGCCGGGAGCAGCAGGAGGGCGAGCACGGTCAGGCGTACGACTGGACGCATAGATACCTCGTTTCATCAGAAGGTAGGACCCACTGTCATGGTCTTTTTGCGCTATGGTTGGGAGCGGTACACGAGCGCCTGACGACCGTCGTCGTAGCTGATGCGCAGCTGGTCGCCCACAAGGCTGTAGCGCACCTCGGCCTGGAGGGCGGTAAAGATTGCCTGCTCCTGGGTGAGCAGGGCGTCATCGCTACAGAAGGCCATGGTGAGGCCAGTTGGCCAAACGTGATCGTCTCTGCGGTGGCCTGGTAGGGGCCGTTGAACCGGTTGCAGCCAGTGGAGCCCGTGACGGTCGAGTCGCTGAAGCTGAACGTTGCGGCGCTCTCGGCGACGGCGGGGGTCGGCGCGCCAACCGGGCCGAACGAGACGAGGCGCCACTCCCGCCCTGTTAGCGCCAGGCTCGGGCTGCCCGCCTGGCTCCCGCTCAGCTCGGCGCCCAGGCGGCCAAACAGGACAGTGTAGAGCGCGGGGTTCTCAGGATGAATCTCGAAGCGGGCACGCTCGAACCACTGCACGGTGTACTCCTTACCTGGCCTCGAGCTGCTATATTGCGATCAGCGCTCGTCGTGGCGGCAACGTGAGCGGAGCCTCGTCCGGGCGCAGCACTGGCGCCTGGCGCTGCCAATACACGAGCGCGAGGGCCTCCGTGCGTGAGCCGACGTCAAGCTTGCTGTAGATATTGCGGAGGTGGTACTTCACCGTCGCGCGGCTAATGTGGAGCATGGCTGCAATCGCGCTGTTCGTCAGGCCCTGGAGCAAGAGATGCAGCACGGCCTGCTCGCGCTTGGAGAGCACGTCCGGTTCAAGCTCGGATTGGCCTGCTCTGGCGCGCACAAGTGCGGCTGCCTCCGGGGTGAGGGTTAAGAGCCCGCTTGCCGCACTGCGGATGGCCTGGACCAGCTCAAAGGCTTCGATGTGCTTGAGCAGGTAGCCCACCACCCCAAGCTGCAGTGCGTGTCGGAGCAGCGACTCGTCAATCTGGTTGGCGAGGAGCAGCACGCGCACGCCGCCGTGACGCTCGCGCAGCTGTGCGAGCAGGCTTAGCCCACCCGGAAGGGCACCGTCGAGCAACAGCAGGTCGGGGCGCAGCCGCTCGCAGAGTACCAGGGCATCCGCGCCGCGGCTCGCCTCACCTGCCACCATCATGTCGGGCACGGCGGCACAGATCTGCTTGATCCCGGCCCGGAAGATGGCCTGAGCATCCACGGTGACGAGGCGGAGCGGACGTTTGGAGTCCATATGTCCTGACATGATGATCCACTCTTTTGCGTGGGCCACACTGTCGCCGGATCGGCTCAGCGCAGCGGTGCCGAATCTGACTCGCCTTCCACTTCGCCGAAGCTGAGGTCATAGCGTACCAGGACGATGATGTAGCCCAACATGGCCAGCCGTCTGAGGGTGCCGAGCAGAGCCGCCTGATCCGGAAGCTCACCGGTCAGTGTGCTGATCGAGCCCCACTTCGTTTGGGCATACGTCAACCGCATCCGTAGCTCCGGCTCCCAGCGACGCGCGACTCGGCCATGCACCTTAATGACGTACGGCCCGGCTCCATCACGGTCAGGCCGTGAGCGAGTTTCTGTTCCGTTGGACATCGATCCCGCTCTCTATGAGCCGTGGTGCTGCGGTAGTAGCACTGCTCAGAACAATACCGCTTTGGTCGGGTCGGCACATCACACAAGTTGCATTAAGCTGCGGCGCCCACTGAGCAATTGCAACTGATGATTCGCCTCCCCGAGTCTCGCGGCCACCCAACCTCGCTCGGCGCTGTGACGCAGCATAGACAAGGCAGCACACATCGCTCCCCGCTTCCAGCGCGCTGTGGTGACGAGGTTCATCTGGTGCATCATTTTGTGGTATGGGCCGGCGAGTGGGCTGGCGCGAAATGCTCTAAAGTGCGCAATACATCTTCGGCATCTTCATTCTCATCCCCTACCTGGGTGAGGGCATCTGGAGTAGCCGGCGGGCTCGTTGTGCCACAACCGATGACACTTCCTTTCGTCATTGCCTGATTACGAAAGTCGGGTATACTAGCCGTGCTCTAGCAAATCGTCCGCCCCGCGCCACGCACTGGTCCCCCGAGTGGAATTGGTGTTCCCCTGCGTCCGGGTCGCAAGGGGATCGCCACAAGCCTACACTCGAGGGCCTGAGATGACAGCTGCCTCTTCCCAGACGCTGCTGGTGCCAACCAAGCTGACGGCGCCCCAGCCTCACGCCTGGTGGGTCCGGCGCGAGCGCCTGCTCGCCCAGCTGGCCCCCGCTCTCCCCACCCGGCTCACCCTGGTGATCGCCCCCGCCGGCTTCGGCAAGTCCACCCTGGTCACCCAGTGGCTCTCGGAAAGGATGAAGATAGAAGGTAGAAGGATGAAGCCGGGCAGTGCCCCTGATGCCGGCCCTTCATCCTTTGCATGGCTGACCCTCGACGAGCACGACCAGGATGGCCTGCGCTTCCTGGCCTACCTCGCCGGCGCCATCGAGCGCGTCTCCCCCCAGGCCCTGCCCACCACCCGCCCCCTGCTCACCGCCCCCGAGCCGCCCCCGCTCTACCTGCTGCTCCAGGCCCTGCTCGTCGACCTGAGCGCCCTGCCCAGCGGCCTGACCCTGGTCCTCGATGACTACCACACTATCACGGCCGAAGCGGTCCAGCAGGCGGTCGCCTACCTGTTGCGCCACCTGCCCCCCACCTGCCACCTGGTGCTGCTCAGCCGCGCCGACCCCCCGCTGCCCCTGGCCCGCCTGCGCGCCGAGCAGCAGCTGACCGAGCTGCGCGCGGCCGACCTGCGCTTCACCGCCGAGGAGGCCGGCGCCCTGCTCACCAACCTGCTCGACCGCGCGCCCGCGCCCAGCCTGGTCAGCAGCCTCCACGCCGAGACCGAGGGCTGGGCGATCGCCCTGCAGCTGGCCGCCCTGGCCCAGCGCGCCCCGGCGAGCAACGCGCCCCCCCAGGGCCAGGCCCAGTACCAGCTTGCGGAGTACCTCGCCGACGAGGTGCTGGACCGGCAGCCGGCCCCGCTCCAGGCGGCGCTGCTGGCCCTGGCGGTGCCGGAGCGGGTGTGTGCCGGGCTGGCGGCGGCGCTGCTCGACCCGCCGGACGATCTGCTCGGGGCGGAGGAGCGGCTCAGCGCGCTGGTGCGCGCCAACTTACTGCTGCCCCTGGATGTCGAGGGGCGGTGGTACCGCTTTCACCACCTGTTCCGCGAGCTGCTGCTGCGCCGGCTGCGCCTGGCGGTGGGGCCGGCGGCGGTGGAGGCGCTGCAGCTGCGGGCGGCGCGCTGGCTGGAGGCGGCGGACCTGGTCAAGGAGGCGGTGCGGCTCTACCTGGCGGCGGGCGCCGAGGATGCCGCCGCCGATCTCGTCGAGCGCCTGCTGCTGTCCCGGCTGGGCCGGGACCGCTCGAGCACGCCTGGAGCCTGGCTGCGGCTGCTCCCCGCCGATCTGGTTGCTCGTCGCCCGGGCCTGACCCTCCTGGAGGCCCGGCGTGCCGCCAATATCTTCGACCTGGCCGCCCTGGCGGAGCACCTGCGCCGGCTCGATATGCTGCTCGCGGCGCAGGGCGAGTCAGAGTGGATGCCACCGTGGTCTAGCTTCACGGCCGATGCCCAGGCCCTCCAGGGGATCCTGCATTGCTGGCAGGGCCGGCTCGTGGAGGCGGTCCCGGCCCTGCAGGCGGCCCTGGCCCAGGGGCCGGTCGCGCGGCTGGCCCTGCAGGCCCTGGTGCTGCTGGGGCAGGCCCTGGCCGCTCTGGGGCGCTACGACGATGCGGTGCGAATGATCGACGCGTTCGGCACGAGAAGCCCCAGCAGGCCGGGAGGTATGGCGTTCACGAGCTTCTGCCTGTGTGGCGTTCACATACACGCGGGCGCGCTCAACGCAGTCACGCGTGAGGCCTGGCGCCTCCGAGAGATGGCAACCGCTCCAGACCTCGATCCACTGTGGACCGGCTATGCCGAGGCGTTCCTGGCCGTGGTAGCGTACGAGCGATCGGACCTCGCCGTGGCGGCGGCGCATTACAGCGCGGTTGTGGAACGCAAAGACCAGGTCCACGGCCCGACCTATCTGGGCAGCCTGGTGGGCCTGGCGCTGATCGCCGCCGCCGAGGGGGACTTCGCTGTTGCCTCAGATTACGAGCAGGAGGTGTGGGCGTATGCCGCCGAGGTGGGCGGCTCATTCTTGCGGCACCAGGCCCTGGGGTTGGCCACACGCCTGGCGCTGGCCCGCGGCGAGATTACGTCTGCGCTGCGCATGGCCGAGGAGATTGGGCCCGACATCCATCTGGGGATGAGCTATGGGATCACGATACCGCAGCTGAGCAAAGCCCGTGCTCTGATCGCGGGTGGGGACATAGCCGCGCTCACGCAGGCCGACGCTGTCGTGGCCGCCTGCCTGGCCGAGATCGCACCGCTGCATAATGTCCCGCTGCTGGTCCAGACGCTGGTGACGCAGGCGCTCCTGCGGCAGGCGCAGGGGCGGCCCGACGAGGCTCTGGCAGCGCTGGACCAGGCGCGGCACGCCGCTGAACCTGGGGGCCATATCCGGGCCTTCTTGGATGGCGGACCGGCGCTGGCGCCGCTGTTGCGCACCCTGGCCGCGCAGAGACCCGGCGAGGCCTTTGTGCAGCACCTCCTGGCCTGGGAGCAAGCGCCCGCCCCCGCGGTGGTTCCGATGCCGGCGATCCGAGGCCCACGCATGCCCGAGCTGCTGACCCGCCGCGAGGACGAGATCCTCACCTTGCTGGCTGAGCGCTGGTCCGACAAAGAGATCGCCGAGCAACTGGTGATCACGCCAAACACCGTCCGCAGACACACCAGCACGATCTATGGCAAGCTGGGTGTGGGCAGCCGCCGGGAGGCGGTGGAGGTCGCACGCGCCCTGGGTCTCTTGCCCGACGCCTAATACTACAGTTGTAGTTGTGTAGCTGAGCAGGGTTGCTGCCACCTGCGCAATTGGGAGCGCACCGTTTCGTAGGGAAGAAAGTGCGTTCAGCTGGCGCTGAATGCCGGTTTCGGGGTGTGTCACCGTCGCGTCAGGGGCTTCGCGCAAGCGCGCCTGAACGCGCTGATGCTCCAGCAGGCGATAGTCACGCCCACGAACCACAAAGCCAAGCCCAAGGGGCAGGAGGCGAAGGAGCAGGCTCAAGCTCCCGTAGAGGCCGTCAAGACGGAGGCGGGCATCAGCGGGAGCGGGGCTGAGGCCTCTGGCGCTCAGATAGAGCCGAATTGCCTCGCAGGCGGCCAGCAACTCCTGAATGTAGTCGCCGTTGCCGGGGTTGGAGGGGTGGTGGGGAACCTGGCTATCGTCCTCACCCTGCTGCCGGCCATGGCCCTGGGGCGGGCCGGGCGGGTCACTCACCTCGCCCAGCTGGCCCAGCCCGCCACCATCGGCCTGGTGCTGGCGGTCACCGTTCTGGTGGCGCTGGCCCGCTTCCGGCTTGGGCTCGAGCTGGCGGGACTCCTCCCGCCGCCGCTGCTGCCCTAGCACCAGGGGTACGACGGCGACGAACCTTGAGGCGGTGCCCCCGGGCTACTCCTCGACCACGCCCTCGAAGGTGACCGCGATCTCGGGCCGCAGCGAGGCGCGCACCGAGCAGTACTTGTTGAGCGAGAGGTCGATCGCCCGGGTGAGCTGCTCGGCGCCCAGCCCCTCGGCGGCGGCGGTGAAGCGCAGGTGGATCTGCGTGAAGGCCCAGGGCGGAGTCTGGTCTTGCGCGCCACTCGCCGTCACCGTCAGCGCGCGCAGGCTCAGGCGCTGCTTGTGGAGAATCTCGATCACATCGTAGAGCGCACAGGTCGCCAGGGAGATCAGCATGGCCTCTGGGGGTTTGACCCCGATGTCGTCGCCCGCCGAGAGCACGACACTGTGCTGCGTGCTGTCCACCCCCATGAAGCGCTTCTGCCCAATCCAGCTCACTTCAACCGGTCCCATGTCGTTCTCCTTTGCGGTCATCGCGAAGCCCGGTGAACTGGCCAGGCTTCGCGATTCTTAGATGCTGAGGCGCCGCAATGGTTACCCTACGCGGTGGCCGTGCCGGTGCTCGTCGCCTCGAGTCTGGCGGGGCAGAGCAGCTTGCCGTCGAGGCGGAACATGGTCACGATGGCGTAGAGCTGCGCGGGCACGAACAGGGCGAGCAGCACGAAGTAGGGCAGGGAGAAGCGCTCGAGCAGCCCGGTCTGCACCAGCCCGGTGTGCAGGAAGAACATCCCGAAGACGAACACGCCCGTGCCGGGGCAGACCAGGGCGTAGGCGCCCGCGCTGCGCTCCGCCCCGCCCACATAGCTCTGGAAGTAGCCCACCCGCTTCATCACCGCGTAGCCCAGGAAGCCCAGGATCAGCTGGGCGGCCAGG